>NZ_CP013015.1:0-126764 GCF_001577525.1 Candidatus Desulfofervidus auxilii
ATGGAAAGTTCAAACCTACAAAATACAGTTAAGAAAATAGAAAACGGAAAACAGAAATTCCCAGTTCCCAATTCTAACATGTAAACGTGTCAATGTGTAAACGTGTTAACGCGCATAAAGAAGGAAAGGGAAACGGGAAACAGAAAATAGAAAACAGAAAATAGAAATTCCCAATTCCCATTTCCCAATTCCCATTTCCCATTTCCAACATTCTAACGTTCCAATTTGACAGAAGGCGATTTTGCATTTTTCAATTTGCATTCTGCATTGAGCCATCCTGCCTGTCGGCAGACAGGTGCGCTTAACATTTGGATCTCCGTTAAAATTACTTTGACGAAGTCCTGCTTCCAGTTTGGCAATAAGTAGTTTTGAAGGAGTTTTTGTGGTAAAATAAAAAAGAAATCAAGACCATGGATAATAGCTACCAATTAAAAAAATTAGAGGGATTTGACTTAGTTGAAGTCATTTCTAATCCTAAAACCCCTTGTCATATAAAACAAAAGGCTATCCGCACATTAAGAAATATAATCTATAAAGACCGCCAGCTTGCTTGGAAAATAATAGAAAAACTCCTTCCTGTATTAGAAACGTTTATTATCCATCCTAGAGATAACGATTTACAAAGAGAAGCCCTTTGGTTATTAGGGTATGTGAGAAATCACCTCTCTATTGGTATCATAGAAAATCTCATTGCTTCTCCCCAGACTCCTCCTTTATTAAAAGAAAAGGCCCTTCGGGTATTAGGATTTTCTATTTCTCGAGGTAGTAAACTCGCTGCCCAAGCTGTAGAAAGGTTATTACCTATCCTAGAAAGTCTTATTGTTTCTACTCAAACTCTTGATGGATTGAAGAAAATGGGTATTAAGACATTGGTAAAGGGATTACCACTTAAGGTGGATAGTCCAAAGGTAGAGTTCCCAAAGGAGAGTTATAATTTTGTCTCTATTGATGATATATTGTCTAAAGTTCGATCTCCCCATAATCCCAGATTTATCTCACGTAGTTTAGTTTATGACTTGAATGACAATAATATCTTAGTCATTAAAATATTAAAAGAAAAACAACACCCTTCATCATTGTTAAGGGAAGGATATTGGATTAAATATTTAAATAAACTCAAAACAGAGGGACATTTCACAGATGTCAGATTTGATATACCTCAATTATTAGAATTTTGTGGTGGTTATGTAATAAAACTCACTAATATTCCTATAAGAATCCCTAAAGAGATAAAACTTCACCCAGATAAATATGCCATTTGTTTTGTAATTTCCAAAGAATATTTCTGCTATCCTAACGAAACCCAGCCTGAAAGGGCCTTATCCTGGCAAGAGATTAAAGAGGTAATGGCCCGATGTGCATATTTGCTAGGCTATCTTACCTCTTTGGGTATTATTCATACAGAGGTAATTCCTTTATTCCATAATAGAATTCAGATAGGGAGAAGGTTTGATAGGGGTTTATACAGATGGCAATTTAAAGGAAGATTGGATAGATGGCTTGTTTCTTGCGACTGGCCTAATTTTGGAAAAACAGGGATAAGAGATTTTGAACATATTATTTCTTGGGGTGAGAAACCACCAGTAGGATATCAAGATCGGTCAGGATTGTATCGTTTTATAGGAAATCACTTGTTAAGTTTGTTTCTGGTCACAGGTAGTTACTTCAGAAACAGAAAAAGAGAAATGACAGGCTGGGACCATAAAGGGAATCCTGTGGATGCTCGAAATCTATTTAATAAGTCCCTTTTTAAAGAAATAATTCAAGCTATTTTGTTATCTTATTATAAAGGATTTGTGGGAAAAGAATATTTAGAAAAATTTCCTTTTGATTTAGACAATCTTATCCAAAGAGCCATTGAAGAGATGGGAGTAGATAGGCATATGGAAGAAAGATTAAGGATAGAGGACCAACAAAGGATGTCTGATGAAGAATTCAAGGAATTCCTGATAACTAAAGGATATTCTGGAGAAGAAATAAAAAGATTTGTCAAGGGAAAGGAAGATATAATCTTACTCAGTGGTCCTCATTTAGGGGGATTTAATGAATTAATATCTTTGCCTGAGATGATTGATGCTATAACTATATGGGCAGCGTTATGTATAATTGGTAAATATAAAAATGGTTTCTGATTATACTAGATTTCAGGAAATTCAAGGTTTTGACTTCTTGATTGAATGTTTCTTTAAGTAGGGATGACAGTCCTCCATGAAGTCAATAATGACCGAGCTAAGGGGTCAATCTTAAGTGAAGATTGATATTTGTTTTTCTAATTGACACAGGAATAATTTCTTTGTATTTTTGGGCAATGTCAAAAAAGCTCCCTCTTTCAGTAATAATTATTACCAAAAATGAAGAAAAATTAATTTCTGCTTGTTTGGAAAGTGTTAGCTTTGCTGAAGATATAGTAGTTTTGGATGCAGGCAGTGAAGATAATACCACAGAAATTGCCAAGTCCTTTGGCTGCAGGGTATTTGTTGAAGAATGGAAGGGATATGGTCCACAAAAACAAAGTGCTTTGGAAAAGACTTATCACAAGTGGGTTTTAAGCCTAGATGCCGACGAAAGAATACCTCCTGAAACTGCCCAAATTATTTCACAAATAATTCAAGACCCAAAGGCCCAAGCTTACAGTTTCCCTCGCAAAAATTTCTTTCATGGAAAATGGATAAAACACAGTGGGTGGTGGCCAGATAGGGTGGTAAGACTGTTTGATAAAGAGCATGGAAAGTTTGAAGGCATAGTTCATGAGACATGGGTTACAGAGGGTAAAATTATTGAATTAAATGTTCCCATAGAGCATTATAGTTATCAAAATTACTCTCAAATGCTTAAAAAAATGAATGAATATTCTTCCACTAGGGCTAGGGAACTCTATGATAAAGGCATTAGGGTAAATCTTCTTACCCCATTTTTACATGGAGGTTGGATGTTTATCAGGAGTTATTTCTTGAAATTAGGCCTTCTTAATGGGTTGGATGGTTTTATAATTTCATTCATAAATGCCTGTAACTCATTTTTTAAATATGCAAAGCTGTTAGAAATGCAAAAAACCCCAGAAAGACAATATGAGTGAGACATTATGAAAATTGCTTTCATTAAAAGAAAATTTTCATTTTACGGAGGAGCAGAGCAAGATTTGCAAAAGGTGATGATAAATTTAGCGCAAAGGCATGAAATACATTTACTTACTTCTTTGTGGGAAGAGTCTACAGCTTTTAAAATCCACAAAATTTCTTCTTTAGGAATTGCACCTGACTTCATTTTTGCTCAAAGGGTGAAACAATATTTAAAAACACATCCCTTTGATGTTGTAGTCAGTTTTGAACGAACATGCAGTCAGGATATATATCGGGCATCGGATGGTTGCCACAAAAAGTGGCTTGAACAAAGAAAGTTTATTGATGGATATTTAAAGTGTCTAAGTTTTCGTTTTAATCCTCATCATTTAACTATCCTTTTTTTAGAAAAAAAGGCGCTTAAAACTTCAAAAAAAATCATTACTCTCTCCCAAATGGATAAAAGAGCATTTAAAACATTTTATGGTGAGGAAATTGCTAAAAAATGCACAGTTTGTTATAATGGAGTTGATTTAAAACGTTTTTTCCCTCCTAGCTTAGAAAAAAAGCAAGAATTCCGAGGTCAATTAGGTCTGGAAGATAAAAAAGTATTATTGTTTGTTGGGAGTGGTTTTAAACGGAAGGGATTGTTATTTGTCTTGGATGTCTTAAAATGCCTGCCCAAAAAATTTGTATTATTAGTAGTTGGGAAAGGAAAGATAGGAAAAAAATTGTTAAGAGGATTAGAAAAAAGAATATATTTTTTGGGCCCTCAGAGAAAAATAGAAAGATTTTACCAATTAGCTGATATATTTGTACTTCCCACAATTTATGACCCCTTTGGGAATGCCATTTTAGAAGCCATGGCTTGTGGTTTGCCGGTAATTACCACAAATGCTAGTGGGGCATCAGAGATCATAGAAAATGGCAAAGAAGGTTTTATTTTAAATTTTCCTGTAAATTTAGAAGAATTTGCCTATTGCCTGGAAATAGCTTCTAAAAATCAAAAGATAATGGGAAAAAATGCTTATGAGAAAGCGAAACTTTTTTCTTTAGAAAAGGCCGTCAATGAGTTTTTGGAAGTAATTGAAAGGTAATTTATTCTCTTAAATATAAATGCGTATCTTGGCTATTAAACTAAAACAAATAGGAGATGTATTGCTCTGTGAACCTGCCTTAAGAGCAATAAAAACCCGCTTTTCTAATGCCCATTTGACAGTAATTGTTAATAGCTACACTGCCCCTATGTTAAAATATGCAGATTATATTGATGAATTATTAGGGTATGATCGCCGTTTAAAAGAATTGAGTGTTTTAAAGAGGATTAAAGGGGAATTGAATTTTTGCAAAAATTTCTTTCTTAATAACTATGATATTGCCATAAATTTTGCTAGTGGAGATAGGGGCGCTATTTATTCTTTACTTTCAGGGGCGAAATATAAAATTGGATTTTTTGCAAAAAAGGGATTTGTAGGCAAAAACCTTATTTATGATAAGCTTCTAATAGAACCAGATACACACGCAGTAATGCATGATTTGTATCTAGTGTGTGAGGGGTTGGATATTTTACCTAGGGACTATGAGGTTAAACTATATTTAAAAGACAAAACGATCGAGGATGCTAAAAACAGGTTGCGCAAGCTAGGGATTAACCAAGGTGATTTAGTAGTTTATCTCCACCCTATAACCCATTGGTCATTTAAGTCCTGGAGAGATGACTATATGGCTACAGTAATTAATTGGTTTCTAAAAAATGGTATAAAGGTTATCCTGGGCGGTAGTGGGGAGAAGGAAAAAAGGAGGGTAGAAAACATCCTTAGTTTTGTCAATAAAGGGGTGATAAATTTAGTAGGAAGATTGGATTTGGAGGAATTGTGTGGGATAATTTATCATTGTCATCTATTCTTTGGCATTGATACTGCACCCATGCACATTGCTGCTGCTTTAAATAAACCTGTAATTGCCCTATTTGGCCCTAGTCTTACCCATAGATGGGGGCCCTGGGAAAATAATTTGAGCTATCCGGTAAAGTCCTTTCAATCTCCTTATAAAAGGAAGGGTGTCCAATCTTTAGGAAAACATATTATTATTCAAAAAGAATGGCCCTGTGTGCCTTGTGACAAAAAAGGCTGTAATAACAAAGGATTTTCTGAGTGTTTGGGCGAGATTAAACCAAAGGAGGTCATAAATATATTACAAGAAAAGATATCTCAGCTTTCCCCTGTTTTTCCCTAAACTCGCTCAACTTTTATACTCGATGAAAATAGGCCCAAAATAGCCATAAAGAGCATAGCACTTTCTGTGCTCAACATTGAGTATCCTATTCCAATCACAAAAAGGTGAATAAAGTTCCCAAGGCAGGCATACCATAAAGGGGTAATAATCTCGCCCTCTCTATTCCTGGTTTTGGAAAGTAGATGCAAATATAACCCTAAAAAAATAAGGAAGGAGAAAAGCCCAATTAACCCTCTCTCACTAGCAATATTTAAAAAAACATTGTGGGCATCACTGCTCCTTATATCTCTAGGAAGATTGTATTTTACTCGATTTTCTTTAAGACTGTAAGTTTTGGGCCCAATGCCTAAAAAGGGTCTATCCTTTATTATCTTCAAGGCTCCTTGCCAAATTGCACAGCGAACATAAAAATCAGGCTTCAACATTTTAATCCTTTCCTTTAATGGGACAAAAAGAAATAGAAACAGAATAATCAAAAGGCACCCAAGGGCTAGTATCTTAAAATGCCTTCTGAGGGCACAGAAGATTAAAAATATTACACTTACAGAAAAAAGGGTGGCCCTGGTTAAGGACAGAGAAAGCACTCCAAGAGTCAAGATAGTAGCGGCTACTACCAGAAAGAAAAAAGGATTTTTCTTTGGTTTATTAGTTAGCAATATGCCAAAAGTTAAGGAAAGAAAGAGTGCTAAATAGGTAGCAGTACTAGTGCGATAACCAATAAAATTAATAGATTCTAGAGAGGGTGCTTCTAAATAGTGCTTTATCCCTATAAGGTCTCCTATCATCATGGAAATGATAATAATCAAGATAGCAAACTTTATTTTAGCTTTGGTGTCAATGCTGTATTTGACCAGAAAAAAGAGCATAACAAACCTGAAGGTATCCCAGGCACCTTTTTTTAGGGCATAATCTCTATAAGGGGAAAAAATGGCGCTGACCAGGGTCAGGAAAAGGAAAAGTAATAATGCCTTATCAATGCCCGCAAGTGGAAACTTTTTTCTATAAAGAACGCTTCCTATAAAGAAAAGAAATAAAGCACTTACAAATGCAATATTTTTAGGGGCCTCAAAGAGTGGTAGTGAAAATAGGGTCAGTAAAATGAAAACATAAGTCGTTTTCTCTAATAGTTCTGCTATAACTCCGCTTTTCTTTTCTTCGGCCATTTAATCATTTAATTCCGCGCTTTGCATATTATACTAAGACTGCTTGTCCTGTAAAGGGAGGGGTTACAATTTTCCATAGGAAATATAATTTTTTCCTACTTAAATATCTAAAGTCCATTGAAATTCCATTATTGCTGGCATATAACAAGCAAAATGCAAGATTGTGAACTTATGGTATTATGGCCAGTTCTTTTTACTTCATGGAAATGGGTAGGTTAGAAACAAGAGAAAATGCCTAAGATAAAAATTCTACATCTAGAAAGTGCCATGGGTTTTGGAGGACAACAAATCAGGATTTTAAACAAAATAAGGGCACTAAGAGAAAAAAATTATTGGATTACTTTAGGGGCATTCCCCAAAAGTGAGATTTTTAAAAAGGCCTGTCAAATGGAACTCAAGGTTTATCCTTTGCCTTTAAAAAAAAGGGACTTAAAAGGAATTTTTGCGGTTTTAGATTTAATAAAAAAAGAACATATTCATATATTACATACTCATACCAGTTGGGATAGCTGGCTAGGAGGGATAGTTAAAACTATTTATCCCAAATTTGCCCTGATCAGAACTAGACATGTTTCTACCCCTATCGGAAGAACCCCTCTAAGCTGGCTACTTTATAATGTATTTCCTCATTATATCATCACCACCGGTGAGGCTATTAAAAATCAGTTAATAAATTACAATAAGTTTAATCCTAAAAAGATTGTTTCTATCCCTACAGGTGTAGATTTGGCTGTGTTTGACCCTGATAAAGTAAAACCAGGATTACTTCCACCAAATGGTTTTAATATAGGAATGATTTCTATCTTTTTAGAATGGAAGGGACACAAATACTTTATTTTAGCTGCAAAAGAAATTTTAAAAGAAATTCCCCATGCTGAATTTTATATAGTAGGCAATGGGAACAAAAGAGCCCGGGCAAGGATAGAAAAACAAATCCAAGATTTTAATTTACAAAATAAAGTCCATTTACTTGGATTTAGAGAAGACATACCCCAGATTTTAGCCTCTTTAAATGTATTGGTGCATCCTTCTTATGCTGGTGAAGGCTTACCGCAGGCAATTTTGCAAGCCTTAGCCATGAAAAAACCAGTTATTACTACCAATATAGGTAGTATTTACGAAGTAATAAAACATAGAGAAACAGGTTTAATCGTTCCGCACCAAGATCCACAAGCCATTACTGAAGCAGTTTTAGAGTTATATAAAAGCCCTGCTTTGAGAGAAAAATTGGGTAAAAAAGGACGGAAATTGGTAGAACAAAGATATTCCTTTGCTAAAATGATAGAGGAGATTGAAAATATTTATAATTCCTGTAGGCAATGAACATTCTCCATACGGCCCCTTAACCTGTCTGGCCACTCTGAAGGCTTGGTCTTGATGGCTTAACGAAGCATCTGCTAAGCTATAAATAAAGATTAACGCCTAAATTTTGGGGAATGTTCAAATTATAATTCTTTGACAAAGATTCGATATTTTTTATAGAGTTTAGCATTTATCTTTTTAAAGATATTTTGGACAATGACATTATTTTCCAATACCCACCCTATCTCCCAACGCAAAAAACCCTTTTGTTTAGATATTTCTAAGAGTTTGAGAAAAAGTAAAGGGCCTAAAATATACCGATATTGCTCACTAATGCCTAAGGTTATTCCACGGACAAAGGTTAACTTTCTTGAGTAGTAAAGCCATTTAAATATCCCAAATGGGAAAAGCCTGCCATTTAATTTTTTGAGTATGGGATTTATATCCCAAATGGATAAGTTAAAGCCTACAATTTTCCCATCCTTTTCTACTACTAGGGCTAAATCAGGAATAACCAATTTTTTTAATTCTTTAGCGAGATAAAAAAACTCTTCATCAGTCAGGGGCACAAATCCCCAATTTTTACCCCAGGCATCGTTATAAACTTCTCTTATCTTTTTTATTTCTTCAGGGTCATTTATTTTTATTTTTCTTACGGTAAGATTTTTTCTGGCAGCCTTTTGTTCAACTCTCTTGAACACTCTTTCATCTACATGATTAAAATCAACATAATAACTACAAAGGTCTTGAGCTTTTTTAAAACCGCTTTTTTCTATATATTCCTTATAATATGGGGGGTTATAGGGCATCATAACCACGGGAGGATAGTCAAAACCCTCTATAAGCAGACCACATTCATGATTGGTAGATAAGTTCAAGGGGCCTAAAATCTTTTTCATACCATGGCCTTTTAAAAATTTTTCCACTTCATTGAAAAGTGAAATAGCAATAGAGTAATCTTTGAGTGTTTCAAAAAGACCAAAATAGCCTACTTTTTCCTGGTAATAACGAATATACTGTCTATCTATAACCGCCGCTATCCTTCCCACAGGTTCTTTACCTTTATAGGCCAAAAATAACTTTACTGTGGCATGTGAGAAAAATGGATTCTTTTTAGGGTTTAAAAATGTCTTTCTTTCAGAAATAAGGGGAGGAACCCAATAAGAATTATCTTTATAAATCTTCCAGGGGATTTTTACAAATGTATCTAGCTGCTTTTTATCTTCTACGGGAATAATTTCCACCTGATTCATTTTTCTCCCTCAGATAACGCTTTAAACTATCCTAAAATGAACGGTTTGTCAAAAATTAAAAAGCCGATGGTCTTACCCATCGGCTTAGAGGAGGGAGAAAAGTGAAAGGTTTTCTCAATTAGATAATTAAAAGCAAAAACTGTGCCACTTTGATAATAAAGGTGAATAGCCATTTTTCTGTTTTTATAAAATACTAAAAATGTTCAAAAATTTTTACTATGTTTCTCATAATCTTCAGATTATTAAGACAATAAAGGATTTTTAATAGATACAAATTTTTATACTTACCAATCTTTTTGGGGTAATAATTTATACCTTTTAATTTTATACTGAAGTAAGCTTTTGGTAATACCCAATGCCCTGGCTGCTTTTGCTTGAACAAAATTATTTTGCACTAAGGCATGTTTGATAAACCTGGCCTCTATTTCTTCTAAAATTTCAGGTAACTTGAGATTTGGAGGAAGATGTTTAAAAATCTCAGCATGAACTGAAGTATCTTGTTCCCGTAAACGTTCAGGGAGATGTTCAGGTTTAATCTCCTCTCCTGAACACAACACTACTGCTCTCTCTATTACGTTTTCTAATTCTCTGATATTACCCGGCCAAGAGTAATTATAGAGAATATTTAAGACCTCAGGGGTGACCTTTAACTCCCTTTTTCTCATTTCTTTGCTATATTTTTTGAGAAAATAAGCTACTAATAGAGGAATATCTGTTGTTCGTTCTCGCAAAGGTGGTAAATGAATATGAACTACATTAAGCCGGTAATAAAGGTCCTCCCGAAACCTTCCTGCTTTTATTTCCTCTTTTAGGTCTTTGTTAGAAGCAGTTATGATACGCACATCGGTCTTGATAGTCTTGGTTCCTCCTACGCGTTCAAATTCTTTCTCTTGTAAAACTCTTAATAGCTTTACTTGGAGGGAAGGAGACATCTCACTGACTTCGTCTAAAAAAAGCGTACCCTTGTCTGCTAACTCAAATCTCCCCTTACGCAAAGCAATAGCACCAGTAAAGGAACCTTTTTCATGACCAAATAACTCACTATCTAAAAGGGTTTCTGCCAAAGCACCACAATTAACAGATATAAAAGGACCATTTTTCCGTCCACTATTATAATGAATGGCCTTAGCCACAAGTTCTTTACCAGTCCCAGTCTCTCCTGTTATGAGGACAGTAGTTTTGGTATTAGCTACCTTTCTAATCAAATCAAAAATACGCTGCATAGCTGTGCTCTTACCTACTAGATTTTCAAAGTGATATCGCTGGTGTAAGGCTTGATTAAGCCGCCTATTCTCTCGCAACAAGTGGTGCATATCAATGGCCTTACGCACATTGAGCTTTAGTTCTTCATTAGAAAAAGGTTTTAACACATAGTCAAAGGCCCCTTTTTTCATAGCTTCCACTGCTTTTTCCACAGTGCCATAGGCGGTCATTATGATTACTGGCAATTCAGGATTAATTTGTTTAATTCTTTCCAACAAAAGTATTCCATCCATCTGAGGCATTTTCATGTCTGTAAGTACTGTGTCAACATCAGTGTGGGAAAGGATTTCTAGGGCTGTAAAGGCATCTTGGGCAGTAAGAACCTGGTATTCTTCTTCTAACACTGCCTTTAAAATAATTAAGAAGTTTTTTTCATCGTCAACAACCAGTATGTTTTCCATATCTGTATTTAGGGTAAAAAGACTATTACCCTTGTTCCTTCTCCTATTTTACTTTCAATTTTAACCCTTCCTTCATGATTTTCAATAATTTTTTTCACAATGGATAGACCCAAACCACTTCCTTTTTCTTTGGTAGTGAAAAATGGGGTAAAAATATTTTCTAAGACTTCTTCTTGCATACCTGTGCCTGTATCAGTAAACATAATCACTACTCCTTTATTATCAGGAACTGCCTCCACTGTGACCTTCAATTGACCTCCAGAAGGCATGGCTTGAATGGCATTCATGATAATATTTAAAAAGGCACGATGTAATAGATTTGAGTCGGCTTCTATGACAGGATTATCTCTATATTCCTTTATTACTTCAATTCTATGAGATTGAAAATCAGGGATAAGAAAACTTAGGAGTTTGTCCAGCACTTCTGTAACTGTGCATGGTGCAAATTTGGGAATTTCTGGGCGAGCAAACTCTAAAAATTCACTCAAAGTTTGATTAAGCCTCTTCGTTTCTTCTAAAATAATTTGAGCTAGTTGGACTTGAGTATCGTCTCCTTTTTTTCTATTTTGTAACAATTCAGCAGTGCTACTAATAACTCCTAAGGGATTTTTAATCTCGTGAGAAACAGCGGCCACCATTTCTCCTAGATTGGCCAAATGCTCTGTTTTTCTTAGTCTATCTTCCAATCTCCTTCTTTCTTCGGCTCTGGCTTCAATAATTCTTTCTGCCCTTTTAACTATCAAGGTTAGCCCTAAAAACAAAAGTCCCATAATAAAAATAGAACTAGCGATCACTGTAGTATGAAAGTTTTTAATGATTTTATAATCCTTGCTTAAATCTTGGGTAATTTCAAAAATTCCCAAAACAAGCGTAGTTTCTTGTGCTAAGGCCTTTTCTGCCCGAAAGGGAGCATAGGTTTTCAATTTATTTTTTTCTAGTCTAGAAGCCAAATTTCCCTTTTTGGCCATCTGAAACTCTGGAGGCAAAGTAAGTTTTTTGCCTACTAGCTCCTTATTTGTGCTATAAGCAATAGTGCCTTTCACATCATAAATATTTACTTGCTCTATATCAAAGCCATGAATAGTGTTTTTTACAATCCTATCCAAACGTTCAAACTGCACCTTTTCTCTTAGCCTAATACGGCCAAAAACAGCCACTGTAGGCAGGGTAAATTGAAGAAAAACCTGGTGATTTAGATTTTTGGCTACCAATAATGCATATTCTTCACTTTTCTGTAAAATTAAAGATTTAGCACCTTTGGAAACAATAAAAGAAAGGGTTAGAGAGGCAAATAAAATAAGAAAAAAACTGCTATAAGAAAAATATTTTACTAACTTAAAGGGCCTTACACTTTGGCGTGAACGCATTTTAATGTTTCAATTTCTCTCTTTTCTTCCTGGAAATGGGGTTCTCCCATTAAGGCCCTGGTATAACGCTTTCCTAACTCTACTCCTGGTTGATTTAAGGGATTAATCCCCATGAATAACCCACAACTTACGGTAGCTAGCTCTAAACAATAAATGAATTCTCCTAAAGTAAAGGCGTCAATGTTATCTAAAACAAATTTGCCATTGGGACAACCTGCTTTGGTCAAGGCTACTTCTGTAGCTAGTTGTTCTGCCTGTATTAATTCATTAAATGTATGGCCTCCTAAATAGGCTAAATCAGGAAAATCTTTAAAAGAATGCGGAATAAACACATCATTTCCATAATCTTTCACGGTGATGAAAGTGATAATTTTATCACGTGGACCATCCATATAAAGCTGTAGTTGTGAATGTTGGTCTGTTACACCCAGTGCCTTAACTGGGGTAGGACCATTTCCTTCTTTGCCCAAACTTTCTGCCCATAGTTGGCGCCACCAATCAGCCATACCAAGTAATGCTTGGGCATAGGGAAACATAACATGAATATTTTTACCCTTTTGTAAAAACAGAAACTGAATTAACGCAAAGAGATAAGCAGGATTTTCTATAGTTTCACATCGTTTAGCCATGGCCTGTGCCCCTGCCAATAAGGCATCTATATCTATACCCAAAAAGGCCACAGGCACTAATCCCACCGCTGAAAGCACCGAATATCTGCCTCCTACATTAGGAGGAACAGAGAAGGTTAAAAATCCTTCACTTCTGGCAATCTCTCTTAAAGGTCCTTTTTCTGGGTCAGTAATGATAATTATTTGCTTTATAGGGTCTCCTTGTTTTCTCACCTTTTCAAGAAAGAATAAAAAGTGACTAAGGGTCTCGGCTGTTTTGCCTGATTTGCTAATAACCAAAAAAAGTGTGTGTTTTATATCAACCACATCTAAAATACCCTGGACTAACTCAGGGTCTACATTGTCCATAAAGAATATCCTAGGATAGCCATTTCTCTTTTCTGCATTCAAAAGATTATAAAAAGGATGATGAAGGGCCTGGTGGATGGCCATAGCTCCTAGAGAAGAACCACCAATTCCCAATACAATGATATTTTCCCACTTTTTCCGAGCATCAGAAGCCATTTTTTTAATCTCATTCAATTCTGGCTGATGGAAAGGCAATTCCATAAAACCAAAGCTACCATCTTGACGCTTAGCTTTAATCTCGTTATCTATTTCTTGTAATAGCCCTTTGTTTGTTTCTAAAAAATTAGAGGAAATTCCCTCTTTACCTATATTTTCTTCAATAAGGTTAGAATAATCATATACCAGCATTTTTTTACCTAAGCCCTGGGTTTAGCCAGAATTTCCAATACCTTTAATTCTAGAAACCGCTTTGAGGCTGCAGATTTAATAACAGTCACTGTATCTGCTCCTTTGGCCGTGCCAGCCATGGCTACTACTTCTTTACCTTCGGCTATTAATCCTGCATCACAGGCCTCCATCACAATTTCACAACATACTTTCATTCCCTCTCCTAATCTGCGCAGTGTTTCAGCAATTAACAGGGTAGGATAGAGACCGTTAAATTTTTTGGAAAGGGCCTTTTCCAGAGAATGGGTAAGAATGGTTCCTTTGTAAACCCGTCCTCCAGCAGCCAAAATAGCATTGTAGTTTTGAGGCAAAAACTCATCCTGATTGGGACCTTTGAAACCCACACAATGACCAATAACCACTAAATTTATATTATAATGGGTTAATTTTTCTGCTACTAACCGACCTGTTTCACCAGTAGTGGAAGCTACCACAAAATCTTTATAACCTTCCTGGACCAACCGTTCTAAAATATGAAGACATGCTTGGGTATTGGCTGGTCCTGGTTTCTCAAAATACAATATCTCTTTTCTGAACATATAGGCATAATACTTTGTCTCTTTTACTTCTGTCAAGATGCTTACTGACCCAAAATCCGCGACCTCTTTTTGGAGAAAATTCCAACCTGCCCGACGGCAGACAGGTCTGTGGGTTTTCTTTAAAAGTTATTACGGATTTGGGGAGATTACCACTTTTGACAAAAATTGCTCTTTATGGCATTTTGGGAATATGGCTACTGTGGGAGAAATATTGAAAGAAGTGAGAGAAGGAAAGAGAATTTCTATAGATAAAGCGGCCGCTGACACCAAACTTTCTGTTTTTTATCTAGAAGCTATTGAGGCCAATAATTGGCAAGCCTTACCAGCCCCTGCTTATATCAGGGGTTATTTGCGTCTTTATGCCAGTTATCTTGGACTGAGTCCTGATAAGATTATAACCCAATATGAGGAACAAATTGCACATCCAATTCCAGAAGCAAAAATCAAGAAGACAAACTACAAACCCATTATTTTAGGAGTGATTTTTGTTTTATTTTTTCTTTCACTTTCTTGGTATCTATCAGAAAAAAACCTGCCTACCAAACAGGCAGGAATGAACAAATTATCCCTGCAAACCATGAGAAAAAAAGGAAGTTTAGGAAAAACTATACCTGCCCAAATATCACCACCTTTATCCAAAACCCAGCTTAAACCTGAGAAAAAAACTGTTTTAGATATTTCTGTCAAACGTATTTCCGTGTGTTTAGATATAAAAGACCGTGAACCAATTCATCCTCAAACCCAATTTCATCTTACTGCCCCCACTCCTATTTATTGTTTTACAGAGATTTTAGGGGCAAAGAAACCCACAAAGGTCAGACATATATGGCTTTATAAAGGCAAGGTAGCTATGGCTATCGTTTTACCCATAAGATCTGCCAGGTGGAGGACTTGGAGTAGAAAGATTATTTATCCTGATTTAAAAGGGAAGTGGGAGGTAATTATTTTAGGACCCAAAAAAGAAAAATTAACATCCATTGAATTTACAGTAAAATAGAACGACTTAAGAATTTATTCAGGACTTTAAGGAAGTTTTTGGTTTGAGTGAAGAAAATGCGTCTGCTATATGAAATAGAGAGTATTTAAGAAACATAATTAACTGTTTTTTTAAACTGGGAGATAAAAAATGAGATATTATCCTGTTTGTTTAGACCTCAAGAGGAAAAATTGCTTGGTGGTAGGGGGAGGCAAGGTAGCCCTGCGTAAAATTAAAAGGCTCCTTGATGGTGGGGCAAACATAAAATTAGTGGCTAAAGAAGTGATACCTGAATTAAAAAGCATTATTAGCGATAAAAAAATAACTTATCTTGGTGCTGAATATAAAACCGATTATTTAAAAGACGTTTTCCTAGTCATTGGAGCCACCAATGATGAAATCCTCAATGCCCGTTTAAGTAAAGAGGCTAACGCAGCTAATATCTTGTGTAATATTGTGGATCAGCCTGAAAAATGCAATTTTATTGTGCCTTCAGTAGTAACTAGAGGGGATTTAACTATTGCCATTTCTACGGCAGGAAAAAGCCCAGCTATGGCCAAAAAATTGCGGGAGGAATTGGAAAAACAATTCGGAGAGGATTATGCCCTTTTTCTAAAGTTATTAGGGAAGCTGCGAAGTTACCTTAAAAAAGTTGTCCCTCATCAAAAGGAAAGGGAGGCCATTTTAAACAAATTGGTAAACTCCAATCTTTTAGTCTATATTAAAGAGAAAAACATGGAGGCCGTAAAAAAGGAGATTAAAAAACTTGTGCCCAAAATCTCTGATTTAGATAAATTATTAAACTTCAAACTAAAGGAGAAATCTCAAAATAATGTCTGAAAGATTTATCCCCTTTTCTTTGCCTTCTATAGAGCAACAAGAAATAGAGGGAGTGATAGAGACCTTAAAGTCAGGTTGGCTCACCACAGGGCCTAAGGTAAAGGAATTTGAAAAAAAATTTGCTACTTTAGTGGGAGCAAAATATGCCGTAGCACTTAATTCTTGCACTGCTGCCTTACACTTAGCATTAGAGGTTATTGGCCTTAAAGGAGGGGAAGAAGTTATTACCTCTCCTATGACTTTTGCCGCTACTGCAGAAGTAATAAGATACTTTAAGGCTAAACCTGTTTTTGTAGATATCCAACCAGATACCTTGAATATAGACCCCCAAAAGATTCTAGCCTATTTAGAAAATACCGATATTTCAAAAGTCAAAGCCATCATTCCGGTGCATTTTGCCGGTCATCCCTGTGATATGGATATCATTATGGAAATAGCTAAAAAATATAATTTGAAGGTTATTGAAGATGCAGCTCATGCCTTTCCTTCAAAGTATAAAGGGAAAAATATAGGCGTGATAGGAGACATTACCTGCTTTAGTTTTTATGCCAACAAAAACATCACTACTGGTGAAGGAGGCATGGCTACTACAGAAAATAAAAAATGGGCTGAACAAATGCAGTGCATGAGTCTACATGGCATAAGCAAGGATGCTTGGAAGAGATATACAGCTAAAGGTTCCTGGTATTATGAAATTATCGCCCCGGGTTATAAATATAATCTGACCGACATTGCTGCTGCCATAGGCCTGGCTCAGTTAGAAAAGGTGAATGTTTTTTGGCAAAGAAGAAAAGAGATTGTTTCTATGTATAATCAGACATTTAAAGAAATGCCTGAAATAGAGACACCATTTTTAAAGAATAATATAGAACATAGCTGGCTTTTATATGTTATTAAATTAAAATTGGAAAGACTTTCTATTGATAGAAATCAATTTATAGAATTGTTGAGGGAAAAAGGTATTAGTTGCTCTGTTCACTTTATACCATTACATATCCATCCCTATTATCGCCATTTATATAAATATAAACCAGAAGATTATCCTATAGCCTATAGCACTTATCAAAGGATTGTCTCCCTACCCCTTTATCCCAAAATGAGTGAAGAAGATGTGAAATATGTTATCTCAGCAGTAAAAGAAGTTATAAAACAAAATAAAAAATATCTGGTTGTCAACCAATCACATTTTATAGTATAAAAAACTATGGACATTTTTTTCTACCAGTTAGCCTTAATAGGATATATCATCAGCATGGGCGGTTTTTTCGTTTCTCTTTTTTCACCAAAACCCAAAATTCAACAGTTATCTACATTTTTATTCACAGGTGGTTTTTTGGCCCATACAGTGGGTTTTATCTGCAACTGGGTTCAATTAGGTCATTTCCCAGTTATAGCCATGAAAGGTTCCATCTCTTTTATGGCCTGGCTACTAGCCCTTGTTTATCTTATTCTTTTTTTTCGTTTTGGCCTAGGTGTGTTGGGTGCCTTTTTTAATCCCTTAATCTTAGTGTTGATGTTTCTTTCTAGGATAATCCCAGGTGTTACTTCCCCTCCTCGCCCTATATTCCGCAGTTTGTGGCTTAATCTGCACATTGTTTTTAGCCTTTTAGGAGACGCACTATTAGCAGTAGCCTTTTGTGCTGGTGTGATATATCTTTTACAGGAAAAACAAATCAAACAAAAAAAAATAACCGAAATTTCTGGACGTTTACCTTCTTTGTCTTTTTTAGATACGCTTAATTATCACGCTCTGATTGTGGGATTCATCATGCTTACCATAGGATTAGTCATAGGTGCTGTCTATGCTCAATGGGTTAGGGGAAGTTTCTGGAATTGGGATGCTAAGGAAATTTGGTCTGTTCTTACTTGGTTAGTTTATGCTATACTATTACATGAGAGGTTAGCCATAGGTTGGCGAGGTCGTCGTGCTGCATGGCTTTCTATTATTGGTTTTGGATTTTTAATTTTTACCTTTTTGGGGGTTAATTACTTTTTAAAAACTTATCATAGTTTTAGATAAAAATGGATAATTGGATTGTTTTAGTCGGGGTAAATCATAAGACAGCTCCAGTAGAAGTGAGAGAAAAATTGGGTACCAGTGGTAACTCAGAGGAAATTCTATCTCAACTGGCACAGCTTTCTCCTTTAAGAGAAGTTTTATTCCTCTCCACCTGTAACCGTGTAGAAATTCTTTTTACTACCAAACAATCCGCTGAAACAGGTGTAAAGGCGGTAAAGCAATTTCTAGCCGATTTTAATCAGATTCCCATAAGCCAATTTGAGAACGCCCTTTATGTGTATCAACAGACAGAAGCAGTGGCACATGTTTTTCGAGTATCTTCCTCTCTAGATTCTATGGTGATAGGTGAACCTCAGATTCTAGGTCAAATAAAAGATGCCTATCGTCTGGCTTTAAAACACCGTTTAGCTGGGCCCATTTTAAACCGTCTTTTACATAAGGCCTTTTCGGTAGCTAAAAGAATTCGGACAGAGACAAAACTAGCACATCATGCAGTCTCTATTAGCTATGCTGCAGTAGAGATGGCTAAAAGAATATTTAGTCATCTAGAGGGCAAAAAGATTATGCTTATTGGGGCAGGAGAGATGGCAGAATTGGCAGCACAGCATCTTTTGAATAATGGAGTAAAAAGTATTGTGGTGGCAAATAGAACCTTAGAAAGGGCAATTGAATTGGCAGAAAGATTTCAGGGTAAAGCTATCTCTATGGAGGAAATAAAAGAAGGTTTAAAAGAGGTAGACATTATTATTAGCTCTACCGGTGCCCCCAATTTTATCCTATTAGAAAAAGATGTAAGGCAAAGTATGCGTGCTCGTCGGCACCGCCCTATATTTTTCATTGACATCGCCGTTCCTAGAGATATAGATCCCCAAATAAACCAAATAGATAATGCTTATGTATATGACATAGATGACTTACAAGGCGTAGTAGAGGCAAACAAAATCAAGCGCCAGAAAGAAGCACAAAAAGCAGAACGGATTATAGAAGAAGAAACCATCAAGTTTAAGCTATGGCTGGAAACCTTATCTGTAGTACCGACTATCATTGCTTTAAAACATAAACTAGAGGAAATAAAACATGCAGAATTGAATAAGACCTTCAATCAGCTAAAACACCTTTCTGAAAAAGACAAAGAAGCCATTGCAGTAATGACAGAGGCCATGATAAAAAAGATACTTCATGACCCCATCCAATTTTTAAAGCAAAAAGAAAACAGGGAAAGGATTGACCTGTATTTAGATATCACCCGCCGTTTATTCAATTTAGATAACCATGAAGAGCAAGAAAGAGGATATCATAAAAAAACAGAGTTTAAAGAATAGAGAGCACTAAGGCTGAACATAAAGGAATGGAAATAGCATCATCAATAGGAGAAAAAAGCTCAGCGAGAGTAGCGGTAATGGCACCCAAAAGAGCAATTATAAAAGGAAAAAAGCAAACACCAATGATTAAGCAAGTGAAGAAGTTAGCTAAGGAGCCGCCTAAGGTCTTTTGTTTAAAGATAGGGGTAAGGGGTAAATAATGACCCACAATGGCTGCTATGGGGTCTCCCAGGGTCAAATAAAGGATAGCACAGGTAGCAATATTCTTGGGGAAGAAAAAAATGGTAATACTTATAGCTAAAAAGTAGTATGTGCTGCCGGTAATAGCATGTTTTTCTTTCTCTTTGACTAATATCCCAAAATGGTTTAAAAACCAGTGATTGAAAGGATGATAGATGAGACGTAAGACATCTAAGACAAAAACACATAAAAAAATTATAAACATGATAAAGGCTGCTTTTTTTGAACTTAATGAGGAAAAATAGTAAATAATAGGGATGGCATTACCTAATAAATGCCAGAATTTGCGTAACCAGAGATGCATAGGTTTAATTTAACTATAATAAACAAAAAAGTCAAAAGAGAGTGGCTATGAAAAAGATGTTAAACACGGTGATTTTGTTGGGTTTTGTTTTCCTTGGTAGTTGTGGTCATAAAGGTAGCCTTTTAAAGACTAGGGTTTCTAGTCCTACACATCATGTAGAGGTAGGCACAGTGTTTTTAGAAAAAGGTAAAATCTCAGAGGCCCAAAGACAATTTCTCCTAGCCCTAGAAGAAGACCCGGGTTTAGTAAAAGCATATGTGGGTTTAGCCTTGGTAAAGGCTTATCAAAAAGACCAAAATGCTGCATGGGTAAAAATAGAAGAAGCGAAAAAAATGGTTAAAACAGACGATGACAAAATAGATGTTTATAAAGGAGAAATCCATCTGGTTTATTTATTATTTACTCCTAAAATGTTACCTAAGGCGGAAAAGGCCTTTAAACAAATAATGAACCTAAGACCAGGGGATGCCTCAGCGTGTTTTTATATGGCCCTGCTTTATGAAAGGGCATTTCTTTTTGATAAATCCCTTTCTTTATTGGATAGGGTGTTAAAGACAGAAAATCCTTTTGTATTAAAGGCTTACAACGAGATAGACAAAATCGCTAAAATCAAAAAGGCCCAACCCTTAACTGAGGTAGGGAAAGAAATTGGTTTAAAGGATGTTATCACCAAGGCAGATATGGCTGCCCTGCTGGTGCACGAACTGCATTTACCCCAATTGATAGAAGTAATTCCTGATAGTTTACCCACAGCTAAAGACGTTTTGGGCGAGCGTTTTGCTAAAGAAATTTTAGCTATTATTCCTCTTGAAATTAGAGAACTTTCTGCCACTATAGATGGCTATTTTGAACCCCAGCAAAAACTCACTAAGGCCTCGTTTTGTGAAATACTCCAAGATATTTTAGTAAGGGTTACTGGGAATAGACAATTACGCCATCGTTTCCAAAGAGTTCGTTCTCCTTATAAAGATTTGGACCCTAAAGTGTCTTATTATAATGCTTGCATTCTTGGACTAGTAAAGGGGTTTGTCCTTCCCCAGGACAGGTCAAACAGAATCTTTGGTCCATTAAATCCCGTAAGTGGGGCAGATGCCTTGCTTGCCCTAAAACGCTTGCGGCAAGAAGCAAGAATTTTTTAACTTGACTTATCCCCCTTTTTTCTCTATTATGACCATCTGGTCATGTTAGAACATAAACCCCAAAAAACTTTTTTGAGTTTACCTGAAGAAAAGAGGCAAAAGATAGTAGAGATCGCTACCAAGGAATTTGCCATTAAAGGTTATGCTAAGGCTAGTTTAAATCGCATGGTAGAAAAATTGGGCATTGCAAAGGGTTCAATTTATCAGTATTTCCACAATAAAGAACACCTTTTTCTTTACGTTTTTTCTCATGGTGTCCGACTAGCCAAAGATATTTTAAAACCTATTAAAAGCCAAAAGGGAAATATTTTTGAAAAATTAAGTGCATCTTTAAAAATGGGTATCTTGTTTATTCAGCAGCATCCCCATATTTATCAGATTTATTTAAAAATTTTGTTTGAAGATAAAGTTCCGGGACGAAAGCACTTACTTAAGGCCATTAGATTTTATTCCCGAGATTATTTATTACCCCTTTTAAAGGAGGCACAGACAAAAGGAGAAATCCGCCAAGATTTGGATTTAGAAATGACGGCTTTTATGCTGGATGCTATGATGGAACGTTTTTTACAGGCATATTCATTGTCTTATTTGGATACTATTGATATTTATGAGGCAAAAACAGAGAGTTTAGAAAAGAAGATTTCTATCTGGATAGATATTTTAAAAAGGGGATTGAGTAATGGAAAGTGAGATTGAGGAAATTGCTAAAAAAATAGAAAAAGGAGAGCGGTTAAGTTTAGAAGAAGGATTGAGGTTATATGATGCACCTTTATTGACTATAGGAGAGCTGGCCAAGAAAGTAAAAGAGCGGTTACATGGTAAAAAGGTGTATTATGTCTATAATCAACATATAAATTACAGTAATATCTGTAAAAATTTATGTAAATTTTGTGCCTTTGGTAAACCCAAAGGAGACCCCCAGGGATTTACTTTAACCTTAGAAGAAATTGAGCAAAAGATAAAGGCTAGGCTTGATGAGCCTATAAAAGAAATTCATATTGTGGGTAGTGTTCAGCCTGACTTGCCATTTGATTATTATGTAGAGTTAATTAAGTTAGTGCATTCTTTACGGCCAGAGGCGATAATCAAGGCTTATACTATTACTGAGATTGCTCATTTTACAGAAATTTCAGGAAAAAATACAGAGCAAGTGTTGCGTATTTTAAAAGAAGCCGGAGTGCAAGTCTTACCAGGTGGAGGGGCTGAAATCTTTGCCCAAAGGGTGCGTCAAAAGATATGTCCCAGGAAAATCTCAGGAGAAAAATGGTTAAATATTGCCCAAATTGCTCATCGTTCAGGCATTCCTACCAATTGCACCATGCTTTTTGGACACATTGAGACAAAAAAAGAACGGCTTGAACATTTAATAGCTTTAAGAGAACTACAGGATGAAACAAAGGGATTTATTTGTTTTATCCCCCTTTGTTTTCATCCTCAAAATACAAAACTTTCACATTTACCTGGCCCAAGCGGTGTAGATATATTAAAAACTATGGCTATTTCTAGAATTATGTTAGACAACATTCCTCATATCAAGGCCTATTGGGTTATGCTTACTCCCAAACTGGCCCAGGTGGCCCTAAACTTTGGGGCAGATGACTTGGATGGCACTATTATAGAAGAAAAGATTACCCATATGGCCGAAGCACAGTCTCCACAAGCATTAACTAGGGCTGAATTAGAATCCCTGATTAGGGAAACAGGTTATAAACCAATAGAGAGAGATACATTTTTTAGAGAAATTAATTAAAAATGGATAAAATTAAAGAAAAAATTCTTTCTCATAAACGCCTCAATAAAGAAGAAGCTATATCTTTATTTAATTGGGAGTTAATTAGTTTAGGGAAACTTGCAGATAGAGTTAGATGGGGTTTACATCCCCAGCCAGTGGTTACTTATATTGTGGATAGGAATATCAATTATTCCAATATTTGCATTTCTGGTTGTAAATTTTGTGCCTTTTGGCGGACAAAAGGACATCAAGAAGCATATATTTTAACTAAAGAACAATTGGGTAAAAAAATTGAAGAGTTGTTAACCTTAGGAGGGATACAGATTTTACTCCAAGGGGGATTACATCCTGATTTGGATATAGAGTTTTATGAAGAGATGCTTTCATGGATAAAAAGAAACTATTCCATTCATATCCATGGTCTATCCCCTCCTGAGATTGCCCATATTGCCCAAAAATCAGGTTTGTCTTTAAGAGAAACCATAAACAGGTTAAAACAGGCAGGTTTAGATTCTATACCTGGTGGTGGGGCAGAAATTTTGGTAGATAGAGTGAGAAAGAGTTTATCTCCGCATAAATGCAATACTGCCACCTGGCTTAAGGTAATGGAGGTTGCCCATCAGTTAGGCCTAAAAACCACAGCTACTATGATGTTTGGACACATAGAAACTTATGAAGAACGCATTGAACACATGTTAAAAATCAGGGCCTTGCAGGACAAAACAGGGGGATTTACGGCCTTTATTCCTTGGACATTTCAACCTAAAAATACGGCCTTAGGTCATTTAAGGCCTATAGGTGCGGTAGAATACTTAAAAACATTGGCTATTTCTCGGATTGTTTTAGATAATGTAGCTAATATTCAAGCATCTTGGGTGACCCAAGGGGAAAAAATTGGACAAATTTCTTTATTTTTTGGGGCTAACGATATGGGAAGCCTTATGCTGGAGGAAAATGTGGTAGCTGCTACTGGGGTACATTTTAGAATAAAGGAAGAAAAAATGCGGTATTTGATTGAACAGGCAGGATTTAGACCGCAAAGGAGAAATATGCAGTATGAATGGATATAATATCTACCGTGCCAAATGGATATTACCTATCTTCCGTCCCCCTATTGAAGATGGGGCAGTAGTGGTGAGCAATGGGAAAATCATCAAGGTAGATTCTTATGCAGATATTTCTGAAAAAGGCATTCAGGGGAAATGGGTTGACTTAGGTGAAAGGGCAATTTTACCTGCCCTGGTCAATGCCCACACCCATCTGGAATTATCAGCCTTAAAAGGATTAAAAGCAGGTAACTTTGTCCATTGGCTTAAATCAGTGATAGAAGCCAAGCAAAAGTTAAATAAAAAAGATTTTAAAACAGCAGAACACAAAGCATATAAAATGTTAAAACAAACAGGCACCGGATTGGTAGGAAATGTTAGAAATTTTTTAACTTTATCCGATAGTAAAGATGACATATCTGAAGTTAATCTTTTAGAATTTTTAGGTTTTAACCAAAAAACGGCAGAAATTAGATGGCCAACCTGGAAGATGTTTTTAGATAGTCATCCAGCATTTATACCCAGTGCTCATGCCCCCTATAGTGTTCATCCTCAATTTCTCCCTAAAATAAAGCAATTGGCTGAAGACAGAAATCAGATTTTTTCCATCCATGTGGCAGAAAGCCAGGCAGAAGTGGAATTTTTGCTGACAGGTAAAGGGGCATTAAAAGATTTATTAATAGAAAAGAAATTATGGGATGAGAATTTTAAGGTGCCAAAAAAACGCCCTATTGCCTATTTAGAATCTCTGGGTGTGCTTAATCCTAAAACTCTATGTGTTCATTGTGTTGAGGTGAATGAGAGAGATGCTTCTATTTTACAAAAATATGGGGTTAAAGTATGTCTTTGTCCCTGTAGTAATGCTTATCTAGGGTTAAAGTCTGCCCCTTGGTTACTGTTTAAGAAAATGGGCATTTCTCTGTGTTTGGGGACAGATAGTCTGGCTAGCAATACCGATTTAAATTTGTTCAAAGAAATGGCCTATTTGCTAGATTATGGGCCTTTTTCTCCCAGTGAATTATTAGAGATGGCTACTTGGCGAGGGAGTATGGCCTTGGGGCAAGGACAGAACTTTGGAGTGCTTTTTCCTGGCGCTATGGCTCGATTTTTGGTTTTACCAGTGAAGGGGAAAAATCTGGCTGAGGCGGTCATTCTGGCTGGTGCTAAAGGAGAAATTACATGGATAGAATAACACTTCGCTTAGGCAAGTTCCCATTTTTAAATTGTGTTCCAATTTATCATGCCTTAGAGACTGGTAAGGTTAAGTGTGAAACCCGATTTAAAATCGTCTCTGGCAGTCCAACAGAGACTAATGCCCTTTTAAACAAAGGAGAGCTTGAGCTAGGAATTATTTCTTCTGTGGCCTATGCTGATATGGCTGGAAAATGCTTAATTTTACCTGAACTTTCTATTTCTTCTTATGGAAAAGTCAAAAGTGTCATCCTCTTTAGTCGTATACCCATAACTGCTTTAGATGGACAACCAGTCATGCTTACACCTCATTCTGCTACCTCTATTTTGCTGTTAAAGTTGATTTTTTCTAAATATCTTGGTATTCAACCTAAATATCTAATAGGTGAAATAGGACAGCCTAACGGAGAGGCAGTGGCAGGTTTGGTGATTGGTGATAGGGCACTGAGGCTTCAAGCAGAAAAAATTTATCCCTATCAGTTGGACTTGGGTGAAGTTTGGTATAATTTAACCGGACTTCCCTTTGTCTTTGGTCTTTTTGCAGTGAGAAAAAGCGTTTGGGAAGAATACAAACAGGTTGTTAAACATATATGGCAAGCATTGCTAACATCTAAAAGATGGGGTCTCAATCATCTAAAAAGATTGGCTAGATGCTATTCTCAACTTTCCTTGGTAGAGTATTGGCAACATCTTAATTATGATTTGACCCCTTTGCATTTAAAAAGTGTAAAGCTGTTTTTCCACTATCTCAAGGAAGCAAAAGAGATAGAAACTATACCCTTATTTAGTATTATAGAAACTTGAAAAAATCTTCACGATTTTTTCACGATAAATATAGTAAAAAAAGAATGATGAGAGTAATGTTGGTTTCTCAATCAAAAGGGATGACTTTAACAGAAATGATGGTAGTTTTAGGTATTATTGCTACTTTGTTGGGTATAGGCAGTGTGGGTTTGAAAGCCTTAAAAGCCAATTATGATTTGGTCAATGCCACCAACCAGTTATATGCTGATCTGGAATGGGTGAGACAGCAGTCTATGGGAGGTAGTCATCAGTTTGGTATACAGTTTCGGCCCTGGTATGATGACAATGGAGTAGCTCACAATACTGCGGATGGTTATAATGTAATTTTTGAAGATAAAAATGGTAATGGAGTATATGACCCTGGTCAGGCACCACCAAATAGAGAAGAAATCAGGACAGTTGACCTCAGAGGGAAAAATGTTACTCTTACTGGCTTTCCTAATACACTCTGGTATACTCGTAGGGGGACCCCAACTCAGTTATTCACCATTACCCTGACCACTCCATATAGTAATCCAACACAGAATATTAATACTAAACGAATTACCGTAAGCATGTTTAAAATAAGGATCCAGTGATGAAAAAAGGCTTTACATTAATAGAATTATTGGTAAGCCTGGCTATGTTGGGTTTTATCTTAATGGCGCTCACTCACGCCACGGTGGTGGTGATGAAGCACAATTCTTATATAGAACATAAGAAGATAGCCCTGGAGTTAGGTCAGGGGGCAATTGATTATTTAGCCAATCTTCCTTATAACCATGTGCTTTTAAGAGACATACAATCCAATAATACCTTTATAAATGTTTTTCCTAATGCACCCTGTCCTCCTTCTACACCTTATGGCATTACTGACCTCAATAATAACCAACAAGTCTATTTAGTAGATAATGGAAATGGACAATATGATGGTCTTCCTGACAGATTGGATGGAGGTGAAGCAGGATTAGGTGTAGACCATCCAGATACCGCTATACCTGTTGCCAGTTATAATAATATTGCCCCCATACAAATGGTGCGTAATCTCACTTATTACAAAATCTGGGGTATCAGAGATTTGACAAATGCTAAAGAAATTGTTTTGGTGGTTTATTGGTTTGAATTAAATAACCCTCAAAATATTCCTTATCATATTACTTTAAGGACGGTAAAGAGGCAGAAATAATGGATAAAAAAGGCATGACTTTGTTAGAGCTTTTAGTGGTGATGGCCATCTTGGTGGTGGTAATCACCGGTGCCTTAACATTTTTATCCAGTCTTACTAAAAGAAGTTCTCAAGAAACTGCTAGGAGCAAGACCAGCCAAACAGGATTAATTTCTGATTTGATTTTAATCAGGGATATTGCTATGGCCGGGATGGGAGTGCCGGTAGAAGTAGGTGGACAGTTTGTGCCTATTGGTGGGATGTTACCTGGAGGTACTAATCCCAATAATACAGGACAAAATGGTTCTGACCAGTTAATGATCAAAGGAGCAGTGATTTCTTCTGGGGCCAATGATTATTTTAAATGGGGATATAATGTAAATTATATCATTTCTGGTAGTAGTAATATAATTGTGAGTGCCTTACCTGACCCTCTTAATCCAATTCTTCCTCCATATTCACCCAATGTGCAAGATTTATTCACCCTCAGCCGTGCTGGTTACCGACATCCTTTTGAAAATGGAGACATGGTGGTTTTTCTGGATGCAGAGACAAAGCAACTTTTAGGTAGTAATGTTTATAACGTAAGTGGTGTAGGGGCTACGGGTTTTAATGTTGCTCCTAATACAGATTTCACCATTAGAGACTATGGGAGTCTGATATTTAGTCTGGGAGGGATAGGTGTGGTCAATTTTAATGATTATCTGACCAACAGATTTACTGGTTACAGGTTAAGTGCAGGCACTCAACCTCAATGTGCCCCTAATACTCGCTCTTTATTACGAGTTTATGGTGGTGCAATGGACCCTATCCTGGACTGTATCCTGGACTTTCAGGTGCAGTTTGGTCTGATTGATGCAACCACGGGTAATGTTACCTGGTTAAATGATATTTCTGCCACTTCTGCTGCTGTTCTTAAAGACCAACTCAAAATTGTCCGCATCTTTATTGTTAAACAAATGGGGAAAAGAGACCCTAAATACTTTTACCCCTTTAACACTATACCAAATGCCTCTATACCTTTATTTTCAGTAAATTCAAACGGTAATGTGGTAAATGCCCGTCCTGATGCCGGCCCTCCTGCCAATGCTATTATCAATCTTACAAATGCCCAAAGGCAGTATCACTGGCGTCTTATTACTTTAGACATACCTTTGAGGGAGTTGCAATGAATAATAAAGGTGTAGCCCTTTTAACTGTTTTGTTGGTGATGATTATCGGTCTAGGACTTACAGCCATTACTACCCTTTTGATAGTAAGAGGGTATCAAACCAGCAGGGCAGCTAAAAATTATCAAATTGCCTTACAAATGGCTCAGGGGGGTATAGAGGAGGCTATTATCGATTTAGAAACTACTAGTTATGTCAGCGCACAAAATTTTATAAATCTTAATCCCCAAACTGGAGACCCTGGAGACCCTAATGATTTCTATGAGATTAACGAGGTATTCTGGAAACCATTATCGGGATTCGGTGGTGTCCCTGTGTTTCCACCTGTAGCTGGAGCATATTCAGCCATTCCCAGTATTGGAGTTTATTATCTAATCCATGCTCAGGCCACTAAAGGTGATAGCCAGGCAGATTTATATGTCTTGTATGTTAAAGGATATTAAGACTGTAGTAATCCCTCTAGATTTTATCCCTGTTTTATAAATCTCAACTCTTATTTCAGTGTCAGAAGTAGGGTTTTTGGGTAAATGGGATTTATTCATCTATCGCAGAACCTTTGTCAACGAAAATAGCCTTTATTTACCTACCGTTTATAGCCCATATTAGCATTTTATCTAATATTTTTTGCTTCTTTTAATGTTTCTGTTAAAATGAGAACATAGTTTATTGGAGGAGAATAAAATGAAATATCTTATTTCTCCCTGTCGGGATGCCTGTCCTTTGATGCGGCCTATTCAAAGGCATAACATCCTTTTGGGTTATCTAGGTAAGTTGGTTGAAACAGGTTTAGCCGATGAAGAAGTCTTTCTAAAAATATATGATGAATTATTTAATTTTAATCCGCTGTTTGGCATTTGTGGCTATATCTGTGGAATATGTGAAAATAATTGTAATCGCAACGAAATCGATGGGCCTGTGCAAGTGAGGCTTATAGAAAGGTTTCTCTTTGATTGGTATAAAAAGGCAGTTAATGAGGGGAAATTCCCTCCTTATAGACCCATAGAGATGTCTTCAGCAAAAAGTGAAAAGGTAGCTATTGTAGGTGGAGGTCCGGCTGGTTTAACGGCTGCCTTTTTCTTAGCCAAAGAAGGTTATAAAATAACCTTACTTGAAAGTAAGTCTAAATTAGGAGGGGCCTTACGGTTTATTCCTTCCTTTCGTCTTCCTAAAGATGTGTTGGCCTTTGCTATTGACCAGATTGTCACCCCTTTATCCATTGAAGTCCAGTTAAAAGCCAATATACCTATAAATGTTTTAAAAAGGAACTATAACGTTATACTCATAGCAACTGGCACTCCTTTGCCACGTCCTATTCCTCCCTTTGCTAGGGATTATCCAGGGGTAGAAACAGCCGTTGAGATACTTAGTCAGATTAGTGAAGGGAGCATAAATAAGGATAAATATAAAGGGAAAAAGGCAGTAGTAATTGGAGGAAGTGGCGTAGCTATAGATACAGCTCGCTCTTTAAGACGGCTAGGAGCCGAGGTAGCGCTGGCTTGTTTGGAATCAGCGGATAGAACCTCTAAGGATGGGATTCTAGCTAATGAAGAAGATGAACAAGCAGGAAAAGAAGAAGGAATAACCTTTTATTATTCTAGGGGTTTGGATAGAGTGGAAAAAAACAATAGTCAACTGCATCTTACTTTTTCTCTCTGCACTTCTGTCTATGACTTAAAAGATGGGAGGAAGATTTTCAATCCGCAATTTGATGCAAGTGACACTATCTCTGTAAACACAGATTTTTTGGTTTTTGCTATAGGTCAATTGCCAGATAGGGAATATTTAAAAGAGATATTAGATGAAAACGGAAGATTAATGGCAGACCCTTTAACTCTATCTACTTCAGAACAAGGTGTTTTTGTAGCAGGGGATGTTTTTAGAATAGGCCGGGCGGCTGAGGCTATAAGGGCTGGAAAGGAAGCTGCCAATTCTATAAAAGGATTTTTAGAACATAAAGAATTAAAAAGAGAAAAGATAGAATATTTTACTGTGAGCTTACCTTATCTCAAAGAGAGGATACTTATTAACCCCCCCCAAAAGACATCCTTTTTGGCCTTAGAGCAGCGTTTACATAGTTTTGATTTAGAACAAGAGGGGTTTGATTTAAAACAGGTTATTTTAGAGGCACAAAGGTGTTTACACTGCGATATTTGTGATAATTGTAGGGCTTGTGTTACTTTAGGTTTTCGCCAAGACGTGAGTAAGATGTATGTAATAGAAGAAAAGTGTGATGGCTGTGGTTATTGTGTGGATGTTTGTGTTTATAACGCTATTAAAATTATAGAATATACAAAAAATAACGAGACAAAAAAGACTATAGAAGTAAATACTTATCTCTGTCGGGGGTGTGGTTCTTGCCAAGCCACCTGTCCTAAAGAAGGTTGTGCCATCCCTGGATTTAGTTTGGCAGAGTTTAGAGAGGAAATTAATAAGTATTTAGGGGATAAAATACAAATTATTCAAGGCTGAATTTAAAAAATTGAGATTATTATCCAAAAAAGCATAATAACTTTAAAAGAAAACCACAAACCTGTCTGCCCCCGCCTGCCTGTCGGCAGACACGGCTGTCGGGCAGGGAACAGGCAAATGTGGCAAAATAAAGCAAATTTTTAAAAACATAGCTTTTTTCAATAATCAACCTCGGAAGCGGTAGTATGGATGGCTTGTTATCATTACTTAATTAAAACTCTTGATTTATAGGTCATAAGACCAATAAAGTTTAATCCCTTTGCTTTCTAAATAAGAGACTACGGGGGGTAAAATGTCATGCACAACTGCAATTTTTAAAGTTTCTTCTTCTGAGATATTTTCAAGTTTTACTATGTATTTAGTTAATTTTAAAAAGCGATCGACCTCTTTTTTAGAAAGGCTTGTCTTACACTCACCCAAGATGAGTATCCGCTTTCCATTTTGTGCCCCCCATCCATAGATATTTACCTGGATATAGCGGCCTTTTCTTGTTCCCGGAAAATACCGCCTTACTAACTTTCCTTCCACTTTTATCTTTAAGTCTTTTTCCAAAAGTGCAGGGAGGGCTTTATAAGCTTGGTTTTCCAAATTGTAACCTACAGCATCTGACATACTTTCAAGACGTCTTCTAGTTTCAACATGCTCATTAATAAGCTTATTTAAAGAATCTTCTGTTTTATTCTGGGCAGCGGCTAGTTCTTCCAGTCTTTTTTCTGTTTTGCTTTGGGCAATAGCTAGTTCTTCTAGTCTTGCTTCTGTTTTGCTTTGGGCAACAGCTAGTTCCTCCACTCTTTTTTCTGTTTTACTCTGGGCAACGGCTAGTTCTTCCAGTCTTTTTTCTGTTTTACTCTGAGCAACAGCTAGTTCTTCTAATCTTTTTTCTGTTTTTACAGCTAGTTCTTCTAGTTTTGCTTCTGTTTTACTCTGGGCAGCGGCTAGTTCTTTTACAATTTTTGAAAGTTCAGTTATATTTTTCTTCAAGGCTTCAAAATCACTTTTTCTCGCTATTTCAATCATATCTTTGTAAAGCACTTTAGTAAAATGGAAAAAGTATTCTCTGAATTCCTTAGGCATTTTTTGGATTATTTCAAGGACTTCAGCAGGTATCATTTGAATTTACCCTTTTTGTAAAACTTTAACAAATAATAGAAGAATTGTCAAAATTAACCGCAGTCCAAACAAAAGTCTATTTTGAATTAATACGTGCCTCCTCCTTGGTTTTATTTATAATTTGGGATAATTTATAATATATGTTTAAGTTAGTCTCTGAATATCAACCAAAAGGTGACCAGCCTCAAGCCATTGCTAAATTAGTAAATGGGATAAAAAAAGGACTAAAATATCAAGTGCTTCTTGGCGTTACAGGTTCAGGTAAGACTTTTACTATGGCCAATGTTATTGCTCAGATTCAAAAGCCTACCTTAATAATTGCGCCCAATAAGGCCCTAGCTGCTCAGCTTTATGGGGAGTTTAAACGTCTTTTCCCAGAAAATGCAGTGGAATTTTTTGTTAGCTATTATGATTATTACCAACCAGAGGCCTATATTCCTGAAAGAGACATTTATATTGCTAAAGATGCTACTATTAATGATACTATTGACCGCCTTCGCCATCGGGCAACACATGCCCTTTTGACTAGAAGAGATGTTATTATTGTAGCTAGTGTTTCCTGTATTTATGGTTTAGGTTCTCCAAAAGCCTATCATGCCCATCATCTTATCTTGCTCAAAGGAGAGGAAAGAGACCGAGATAAAATCATTCGCAAATTAATAGATATGCAATACCAGCGTAATGATGTTGATTTTAAACGGGGCACATTTCGGGTCCGCGGTGAAAGAATAGAAATTTTTCCAACTTATGAGGAAGAAGAAGCAGTCCGTATAGAATTTTTTGGAGACATAATAGATGGCATATATATTATTGACCCTTTACGCTGTAAGGTTAAAAAAAGTTTAACAGAACTTATTTTACATCCAGCTACGCATTATCTCAGCGAAACAGGCAATATGGAAGACATTATTGTTTCAATTAAAAAGGAAATGGAACAGCAGGTAAAATTTTTTCTAAGCCAAAACCGATTGATTGAGGCCCAAAGGATTAAAGAACGCACACTGTTTGACTTAGAGATGATGGCTGAGCTAGGCTATTGCCATGGTATTGAAAATTATGCTCGGTATTTGGATGGTCGTGCTCCTGGAGAGCCTCCTTATACTTTATTGGATTATTTTCCTAGAGATTACTTGATGTTTATTGATGAAAGCCATATTACTGTGCCTCAGATAAGAGGTATGTATGTTGGAGACCGCTCTAGAAAACAAACATTAGTAGAATACGGATGGCGTTTGCCATCAGCTTTAGATAATCGCCCTTTAAATTTTGAGGAGTTTGAAGGCAGAATTAATCAAGTAATATATGTTTCAGCTACTCCAGGCAATTATGAAAAGAAAAAAGCAAAAGGCAGAATAATAGAGCAAATAATTCGTCCTACCGGGTTAATGGACCCTAAAATTTATGTGCGTTCAGCTACTCACCAAGTGGATGATTTGTTAGGGGAAATCAGAAAAAGAGTAACTAGAGGAGAAAGGGTATTGGTAACTACCTTGACTAAACGGATGGCGGAGGACTTGACTGAATATTACGCCAATTTAGGGATACGAGTGAAATATTTGCATTCTGATATTGATACTTTAGAAAGGGTGCAAATCATCAGGGATTTAAGGAGGGGTGAATTTGATGTGCTTATTGGAATAAATCTCCTTCGTGAGGGATTGGACCTGCCTGAAGTGTCTCTAGTGGCTATCTTGGATGCGGATAAAGAAGGTTTTCTCCGCTCTGAACGTTCCCTAATTCAAACCTGTGGGCGGACTGCCCGAAATGTCCATGGGGAGGTTATTTTTTATGCCAATGAAGTGACTGATTCTATGAAAAAAGCAATAAGAGAAACAGAAAGAAGACGAAGAATTCAGCAAGCTTATAACCAAGCCCACCATATCACACCCACCACCATTCAAAAAAGTATAGATAATATCCTGAGTTCTATTTACGAAGCCGATTATTATGAAGTGGGTGTAGTAAAAGAGCCAGAAGTGGAATTTAGAAATAGAGAAGAATTAGAAAAGAAAATCGTCCAATTAAAGAAAGAAATGAAGAAAGCAGCCCAGGTCTTGGAGTTTGAAAAGGCAGCAGAATTACGGGATAGGATAAAAATGCTGGAAGGATTGGTGCTCAAATTGTAGAAACTTGCCCTATCCCTAAAAAGTGTTTATTTTTAAATCAAAAAATAAAAGGAGATTTAGATGGATATTTCTCGGTTTACGCAAAAAACACAAGAGGCTTTAGCTGAGGCCCAAAATATTGCTGTGAGTTATGGCCATCAGGAAGTAGATAATGAGCACCTCCTTTTGGCCTTTTTGAAACAAGAAGGGGGGCTTTTTCCCAGACTGTTGCAAAAAATGAATGTCCCAATAGATAGCTTTAAAGAGCAAGTAGAAGGCCTTTTAGATAAAAGGCCGAGAGTCAAAGCTATAGGTGGAGAATTAGGAAAGGTTTATCTTTCGCAAAGGCTTTTTAAAATTCTTAGTAGAGCCCAGGAAGAGGCCAAACATTTAAAAGATGAATATACCAGTGTAGAGCATATCATTTTGGCCTTTATTGAAGAGGGACCTAGCACGGATGTAGGGCGTATTTTTCAAACCTTTAATATCACCAGAGAACGTTTTTTAGAAGTATTGAATGAAATCCGAGGCAGTCAAAGGATTACTAGTCCTACACCTGAAGAGACTTACGAAGCCTTAGAAAAATATGGGCGTGATTTGGTTAAAGAGGCTAAAAGGGGAAAATTGGACCCAGTAATTGGTCGGGACTCTGAAATTAGACGTGTTATTAGAATCTTGTGTAGAAGAACTAAAAATAATCCAGTATTAATCGGTGAGGCAGGTGTGGGTAAAACTGCTATTGTGGAAGGATTAGCTCAAAGAATTGTGCGAGGCGATGTCCCAGAAGGTTTGAAAGATAAAACGATTTATCAATTAGATATAGGTGCCCTTTTAGCTGGGGCTAAATATAGGGGTGAGTTTGAAGAGAGGTTAAAGGCAGTATTGAAAGAAATCCAAGCTAGTGAAGGACGGATTATTTTGTTTATTGATGAAATACATACTATTGTTGGGGCAGGCAAGGCCGAAGGTGCCATCGATGCAGGCAATATGCTTAAACCCATGTTAGCTAGAGGAGAATTACATTGTATTGGGGCCACTACCTTAGATGAATATAGAAAATATATTGAAAAAGACCCTGCTTTAGAAAGAAGATTTCAACCAGTATTGGTATCAGAGCCTAGTGTAGAAGATACCATTTCTATATTACGGGGGCTTAAGGAGAAATTTGAAGTGCATCATGGAGTGAGGATTCATGATAGTGCCTTAGTAGCAGCGGCTGTCTTATCTAATCGTTATATTAGCGATCGCTTTTTACCAGATAAGGCCATTGATTTGGTGGATGAAGCAGCGGCTATGATCAGGACAGAAATTGATTCTATGCCGGCAGAGTTGGATGAGGTCACTAGACAAATTATGCAACTGGAGATTGAGCAGCAGGCCTTAAAAAAAGAAAAAGATAAGGCTTCTCAAGAACGCTTAAAAAATATTGAAAAGGAATTGGCGGATTTAAGAAACAAGGCTGATGCCTTAAAGGCCCAGTGGGAGGCCGAGAAAGAAGTAATTTCTCGTTTACAAAAAATAAGAGAAGAAATTGACCAAGTAAAGTTAGAAATAGAAAGGGCAGAACGGGCATATGATTTAAATAAGGCGGCAGAATTGAAATATGGAAAATTGGCAGCCTTGGAGAAGAAATTGAAAGAGGCTGAAAAGAATTTAGCAGATAAACAGAGCACAGGTAGACTTCTACGTGAAGAAGTGACAGAAAGGGAAATTGCTGAGATTGTTTCTCGCTGGACAGGTATTCCCGTAGGGAGATTGATGGAAGGAGAAAGGGAAAAGTTGCTTAAATTGGATGAAATTTTACATCGCCGGGTAGTAGGTCAAGACGAGGCTGTTCAAGCAGTAGTAAATGCCATTTTAAGAAGTAGGGCAGGGCTAAAAGACCCCAATCAACCCATTGGTTCTTTTATCTTCTTAGGCCCTACTGGAGTAGGAAAGACCGAATTGGCTAAAACCCTGGCTGAGGCCTTATTTGATACTGAACAAAATATGGTCAGATTGGATATGTCTGAATATATGGAAAAACATACTGTTTCCCGCTTGATTGGTGCACCCCCTGGCTATGTGGGATATGAAGAAGGTGGACAGTTGACAGAGGCAGTAAGAAGAAAACCATATTGTGTTATTTTATTAGATGAAATAGAAAAGGCCAATCCTGATGTATTTAACATTTTGCTTCAGATCTTAGACGACGGACGCTTAACCGATTCTCATGGCCGCACCGTGGACTTTAAAAACACTGTTATTATTATGACTTCTAATTTAGGCAGTCATTATCTTTTAGAAGGTATTACTGAAACAGGAGAAATCAGGCCCGAGGCAAAGAATGCCGTGATGCGAGAGTTGCGTCAGAGTTTTAGACCTGAATTTTTAAATAGGATTAATGAAATTGTGTTATTTAAGCCATTGACTTTAGAAGAGATAAAGAAAATAGTAGATTTACAAATAGGCTACATCCAAGAAAGATTAAAGGATAGGGGAATAAAAATTGAATTAACAGAAGAGGCAAAGGAATTTATTGCTAGGGAGGCTTATGATCCGGTATATGGTGCCCGTCCTTTAAAAAGGTATATTGAAAGGAGGTTAGAAACAGCCTTGGCCAAAAAGATGGTCGCAGGTGAAATTCCAGATGAAAGCAGGGTGAGGATAACGGCAAAAGAAGGAGAGTTACATTTTGAAATATTACCTGCTGAAACAGAAAAAGAGCTGGCAGAAGTAGCGCAAGCCTTTTAGATAAAAAGATTATTCCCGATTTTTATTCATTCTATTTTCTAGCGGTTTTTTTTATGGTAATAATTACTTATGCAAGATGAAATTGTTGATGAGTTTTATCAGTTTTTAACTTTAGAGCGGGGCCTTTCTCAACACACCATAGCTGCTTATGCCTCTGATTTAAATAAATTTCAAGACTATCTTTACCAGAAAGGGATTAAAGACTTCACAGAGGTGCAAACAGAAGAAATTGAGGGATTTATGTATTGGTTGACCCTAAAAAGATTGTCTCCGAGAAGCCGCGCAAGGATATTAGCTACTATAAAAACCTTTTTTCGGTTTTTGGTGCTTACTCAACGCCTAGAAAGTAGCCCGGCGGTTTTGATAGAGACACCTCGTTTTGCCAAAAAACTTCCTCAGGTGTTGAGCTTAGAAGAGGTAGAAAGGCTTTTAGAACAGCCAGATATAAGTCAGCCTAAAGGATTAAGAGATAAAGCTATGTTAGAATTGCTCTATGCCACTGGCTTGCGTGTTTCAGAATTGGTGCTTTTAAAGTTAAATCAAATTAATTTAGAAGTAGGGTATGTCTCCGTTATGGGCAAAGGAGCCAAGGAAAGATTAATACCTATGGGACGTAAGGCCCAACAAGTTCTCACTCAGTATTTAAAACATGGTCGTTCTAACTTGTTAAAAAAACCAAGTCCCTATTTATTTATTGGTTATCGAGGACGACCTCTTACTAGACAAGGTTTTTGGGAAATTATCAAAAGATATGTGCTTAAGTCGGGTATTAATAAACACATTAGTCCTCACACTTTAAGGCACTCCTTTGCCACTCATATTTTGGAAAGAGGAGCAGACCTTCGCTCTGTCCAGACGATGTTAGGACATTCTTCTATTACTACTACCCAAATTTATACCCATGTTACAGAGAAAAGACTAAAGGAGTTCTATGTCCGCTACCATCCGCGTGCCAAATAGAAGTATCACTGTTATTGCTACTCATGAAAATGCTGATTTTGATGCCTTAGCATCTATGGTGGCAGCAAAAAAACTTTATCCAGAGGCCATCATTATTGCTCCTGGAAGTCAAGAAAGAAGGGTAAGGGAATTTGTCTTAAATATGGCCATAGAATATTTTAAATTAGTCAAACTAAAAGAAATTGATTTAAAAACTATAAAAAGAGTTGTTTTAGTAGATAACAGCCAATTAAGCCGCATTGGGGCATTAGCAGAAGTAGTAAAAAATCCTGAAGTAGAGGTGCATATTTATGACCACCATCTTCCACCTGACCCAGAAACTCCTTGTCATTTCAGTATAATTAAGCCTGTAGGATCAACAGTAACCATCCTATTAAAGCTCTTAAGGGAAAAGGGTATAAAAATTGCCCCTGAAGAAGCCACTTTGATGGCCTTAGGGCTTTATGAAGATACAGGTGCCTTTACCTTCCGCTCTACTACTAAAGAAGACCTGGAAGCAGGGGCCTATCTTTTAGAATGCGGAGCAAATCTTAATGTAATTTCAGAATTGTTTAAGCGTGAGCTTACAGCGGAGGATGTTTCTCTTTTAAATGACCTGTTTCACGAAGCCCAAACCCATTTTATTCGCGGCATCCCAGTAGTAATTACTAAAGTTTCCACTAATCACTATATAGACGATTTTGCTGTCTTAGTACATCATTTTATAGAAATTGAGAATCCTCCTGTCCTATTTGTCCTGGCTAGGATGGAAGGGCGCATTTTTATCATTGCCCGGAGTAAGTTGCCAGAAGTGAATGTAGCTGAAATTTTGGAGGTCTTTAATGGAGGGGGGCATCATGCAGCTGCCTCCGCTGCGGTAAAGGGATTAACTCCTATGCAGGTAGAGGACAAACTTCTTAAGTTACTTGATAAAAAGATAAAACAACCTAAAGTAGCTAGAGATTTAATGTCCCATCCAGTAAAAGGAATTAGTCCAGAAACTACCATTGAAGAAGCAGAGGCCATTTTAGTCCACTATGATTTTAATGCCCTACCAGTGATTAAAAATGGAGAAGTAGTAGGAATTATCACCCGTCCTGTGGTAGATAAAGCCCTTTATCACCAACTTTCTCAACAACCAGTTAAGCGCTTTATGACCACCGAATTTCCTATCCTGTCTCCTGAGGCTTCATTGAGTGAAATTAAAGAAGCCCTTCTTCAACATAAACAAAGAATTGTTCCTGTTGTGGAAAATAGAAAACTAGTGGGTGTTATTACGAGAAAAGACTTCTTAAATTACTTACTTACCAATCCTTCTGCATTTTTAGGAGGTCTTGATCTAGAAAGACAACCCCGTCGAAAATTTGTTACTTCTCTTCTTAATGAAAAGTTACCTAAGCATATTATTTCTCTATTAAAAAAAATTGGGATGATTGCGGAGAACTTGGGTTATAATGTGTATGCTGTAGGGGGTTTTGTGAGAGACCTTCTCCTTAGACAGGAAAATTTAGACATTGATTTAGTAGTAGAAGGCGATGGGATTACCTTAGCTAAGAAATTACAAAAAGAAATTAATGCCCATATCCATACTTACCAAAAATTTGGAACGGCTGTAGTCATTCTCCCTGACGGATTTCGTTTAGATATAGCCACTGCTCGCACAGAGTATTATGAATTTCCTGGAGCCTTACCCAAAGTAGAAATGAGTTCTTTAAAATTAGACCTATACCGCCGTGATTTTACTATTAATGCCTTAGCGATAAAACTTAATCCCAAACAATTTGGTCTTTTATTGGATTTTTTTGGGGCGCAACGGGATCTAAAAGAGAGAATGATTCGGGTCTTATATAATTTGAGTTTTGTAGAAGACCCTACCCGCATTTTACGGGCAGTGCGTTTTGAACAAAGGTTTGGATTTAGGATCAGTAAGCAGACTTTAGATTTGATCCGTCAGGCACTGAAATTAAATTTACTTTTCCAGACTACCGGTTCTCGCATTTGGCATGAGCTCAAGTGTATTTTTGGGGAAACAAACCCGGCCGCTATTATTGAAAGGCTGAATGAATTATCTGTGCTCAAATCACTCCATCCTGCCCTAAAATGGGATAAAAGCCTAAAAAAATTGTTTAAGGAAATAGAAGCTGTCCTTTCTTGGTTCGAACTCCTTTTTTTAGAAGAAAAATATGTTAAAGAAGAAGTATACCTGTTGGGATTGTTAGACCCTTTAAAGGAAGAAGAAGTAAATAGTTTTCTTACTGTATTAGAATTTCCAAAGAGCAAAAAGGAACTATTTTTTAAAAAAAGAAGGGAAATATTTAATATTTATGGCCTCTGGCAGAAAAAAAGGGAAATAAAACCTAGTTTGGTCTATCTTACCATAAAAGAAATTCCCTTGGAATTTGTGCTTTATCTAATGGCCAAGTTATCTCCTGCCAAAAAAAAGTGGCTTTCCCTTTACTTCACTCAATGGCGAGATATTAAACCCATTTTGACCGGAGATGATTTAAAGGCTATGGGATTAAAACCAGGTCCCATTTTTAGAACTATTCTTGAAGAACTACTTAAGGCTCGTTTGGATGGGAAGGTAAAGACAGAGGAAGATGAAAAGAAACTTGTTAAAAAAATTCTAAAAGGAAAAAATTTCCATTAGGGCCCGACTTTCGCCATTTCCTATAATCTAAATCAGCTTTATCTCAAAAAATTTTCTGAATAATTTCCCCTTGCATTTCTTTCAACTTTAAGACATTCTTTATAAAATTAGTGAAACAGGAGGTATAAATGGGCATTGAGCTTAATCCCCTTATTTTTAGAGAATACGATGTCAGAGGAAAAGTAGAGGAAGATTTAACCCCAGAAGTGACAACGCATCTAGGTAAGGCGTATGGGAGTTATCTACGGCGCAAGGGATATAAAAAGATAGTGGTAGGCCGAGATGGGAGACTTAGTTCACCCTTGCTAAAAGAAGCCTTGGTTAAGGGTATCCTAAGCACAGGGTGTGATGTTACAGACCTGGGCATCTGTCCTACCCCAGTGGTCTATTTTGGTATATTTCATTTAGACAAAGAAGGAGGAATTGCTGTCACTGGTAGCCATAATCCTCCTGAATATAATGGTTTTAAAATCTGTGTGGGTAAAGAAACCATTTTTGGAGAACAAATTCAGACCTTACGCAAAATTATAGAAACCCAAGATTATGAAACCGGACAAGGAGTTTATGATACTTATGAAATCATACCTGAATACATGGATTTTATGCAAAAAAACATTCAAATTAAAAAGAGGCACAATATAGCCATAGATGCTGGGAATGGAGTAGTTGGTTTAATCGCCCCAAAATTATTTGAATCTATGAATTGTCAGGTAACTCCTCTTTATTGTGAGGTGGATGGGCGTTTTCCTCACCATTTTGCTGACCCTACTGTGATGGCTAATTTAGAGGATTTGATTTCTATAGTGAAAAAACAAAAGCTAGAAGTAGGTTTTGCCTATGATGGAGATGGTGATAGGTTGGGAGTAATTGATGAAAATGGCCAAATTCTTTGGGGAGACCAGTTATTAATAATCTTTTCCAGAGATATTTTAAAAACTCACCCTGGAGCAAAAATCATTGGAGAAGTTAAATGCTCCCAACTGCTCTTTGATGACATTGCTAAGCACGGAGGGCAGCCTATTATGTGGAAGGTGGGCCATTCCCTTATTAAAAACAAACTAAAGGAAGAAAAGGCTATTTTAGCCGGGGAAATGAGCGGGCATTTGTTTTTTGCAGATAGATACTTTGGTTTTGATGATGCTATCTATGTCTCACTTCGCTTTTTAGAAATTATGGACAAAACAAATAAAAAACCTAGTGAACTCATTGCTGATTTACCAAAGAGTTATTCTACGCCTGAAATTAGAATTCCTTGCTCTGATGAATCCAAGTTTGAAGTAGTCAAAAAAGCTCAAACCTATTTTTCTGAACACTTTAAGACAGTTACCATAGATGGTGTGCGGATTATTTTTGATGACGGTTGGGCACTTCTAAGGGCTTCTAATACCCAACCTGTTTTAGTATTGCGCTTTGAAGCTTATACTCCTAAGAGGTTACAGGAAATAAGAAATTTAGTAGAAGAAAAGTTAAAGCAATTTAGAACTAAAACGAGGTGATAATCTATTTTTGAAGGTTTAGATTTAGAAAAACTTAAGGAGATACTCACTACCCAAAGGCGTTTAATTCAATTGCCCAAAGAGGGGAAGGCTGTCTTTATAGGTGACACTCATGGTGATTTTGAAGCTACAGAAAAGGTTTTTCAGTTTTATTTTAAACCCGGTTACACCTTGGTTTTTTTGGGAGACTATGTGGATAGAGGAAAGCATTCTAGAGAAAATATAGAATTTTTACTCCAAAAGAAATTAGAAGCACCTAAACAGGTTTTTCTCTTAATGGGCAATCATGAAGGATATCCTATTTTACCTTTTTCTCCTGCCGATTTTTGGGAAAGTTTATCTCCTGAAGAAAGAGAAGTTTTTTCAGAAATTTGCCGATTATTGCCTTTTATGGCAGTTACTGGAAATGGCTTAATAGCTGTGCACGGAGTGCCTCCAGACATCAAAGGGTTAGAAGAGGTAAATGAGATTCCATTAGGCAGCGAATTCTGGCAACAGGCCACTTGGGGTGATTTTACAGAAAGAAGTGGAGAATTTCTGGGTGGTATTTGGGGGAGGCCACTTTTTGGTAAGGATTACTTTAAAAGAATCATGGAGCAATTAAAAAGTAACATTTTGATTAGGGCTCATCAGCCTCATATTGAACCCATTATTTTTGAAAAGCATTGTCTTACTTTAATCACCTCACATGCGTATAAACCCGTGCGAAATATTGCCATTGTAGATTTAGAAAAGCCTGTAATTAAGACAATAGATGATTTGGAAGTTTTGGAAATTTAGCCATTCTTGCCTGATCAAGGGTTTTAATGTATGATTTCTATCAGAAGGGAGGCAATAATGTCTAAATCAGAAGCATTATGGCAAAGGGCTCAGAAATTTCTTCCAGGTGGAGTGAATAGTCCCGTGAGGGCCTGGCGGTCGGTTAAGGGTAAACCTTTATTCATTGAAAGGGCAAAGGGGGCAAAAATTTATGATGTAGATGGTCACGAATATATTGATTACGTGTGCTCTTGGGGTCCTATGATTGTGGGACATGCCCATGAGGAAGTGATAGAAGCCATCAAACATACTGCATCAAAGGGGACGAGTTTTGGGGCACCAACTGAAGTAGAGGTAGAGCTGGCAGAGATGATTATTAAAGCCTTTCCTTCTATAGAAAAAGTAAGAATGGTCAATTCTGGAACTGAGGCTACCATGAGTGCCTTGCGCCTGGCTAGAGCTTACACTCAAAGGGATAAAGTAATTAAATTTGATGGTTGCTATCACGGTCATGCCGATAGTTTTTTGGTAAAGGCAGGCTCTGGTTTAGCCACATTGGGTATACCTGCTTCACCAGGTGTACCAGAAGATTTGACCAAACATACTATTTCTTTACCTTATAATGATCTTTCTGGTGTAGAAGATGTATTTGTGCAAATAGGAAAGGAAATTGCCTGTATTATTGTGGAACCTGTAGCTGGAAATATGGGCGTGGTCTTACCTGAAGAAGGTTTTTTAAAAGGATTACGCAGAGTTACTCAGAGATATGGCAGTTTATTAATCTTTGACGAAGTCATTACCGGCTTTCGGGTAAGTTGGGGTGGAGCCCAGGTGCATTATGGAATTAATCCTGATTTAACTTGCTTGGGTAAGATAATAGGTGGGGGTATGCCAGTAGGGGCCTATGGTGGGAAAAAAGAAATTATGTCTCTGATTGCTCCAGAGGGTCAAGTTTATCAAGCAGGAACCCTTTCTGGAAACCCATTGGCCATGAGTGCTGGATTAGCCACCTTAAAAATCTTACAAAGACCTGAAGTGTATAAGGAATTGGAGAAAAAAACAAAGCAGTTAACAGAAGGTATTAAACAAGCAGCTAAGGAAACAGGTATTTCTTTACAAATCAATCAAATTGCCTCTATGTTTTCCCTTTTCTTTAATGATAGGCCCGTAACAGATTATAAAAGTGTTTTAAAAAGCAATAGTGATATGTTTATTAAATATTTCTATGGGATGTTAAAGCGGGGTATTTATCTTGCTCCTTCGGCCTATGAAGCTAGTTTTGTCTCACTTGCCCACACCGATGAGGATATTAAAAGAACCATAGAGGCAGTATATCATACTTTCAAGGAGATAAAGGAAGAGTGAAATGCCTATTTATGAATTTTGTTGTAAAAAATGTGGTTATGTATTTGAGACCATTCAACGCATAACAGACCCTATACCTTCTTGTCCTGTTTGTGGTGGGGAGGTGAAAAGGCTGGTTTCAATGGTGTCTTTTAAGATATCTGATGATGCAGCTATTCGGCGAGTGGAGAAACGGTTTAAAGACTATCTTAGATGGGGAAAATATAAAGATGCTGCCAAATTTGCTGATAAGGCTGCTCAATATTTAAAACACGACAAGATTAAAAAAATGCAGGAGAGTGTTCAGAAAAAGCAGAGTTAGAAATTAAAAATGTCCACATTAAAATATGGTGAAAAGGCCATTGCTGAAGCTCAATTAGAGACTTGGCCAAATCCCTGCCCTGAGAGAAATTATACTATTGAAATTACCTTTCCTGAATTTACTTGTCTTTGTCCTCGTTCAGGCTATCCTGATTTTGCTGTTATCAGAATTAAATATATTCCAGATAAATACATTATAGAGTTAAAATCACTTAAGCTATATTTAAATAAATATCGGAGTGTATATCTCTCACATGAGGAGGCTACAAATAAGATTTATGCGGAACTTTATGCACTTTTAAAACCACGATTTTTAGAAGTAATAGGGGATTTTAATCCCAGGGGTAATGTAAAAACAATCATCAAGGTTTCTTCAGAAGGAAATTGATCTTCATGGAAAAGGCTCAAGGGGATCCCATTGAGTTGTGGGGAAAAATCTTTGATGATATTCGGGATTTTATTTTTATAATAGATGAGGAAGGAAGTATAATTGATGCCAATCTAGCGGTTTTAAAAAAGATTGGTTTGGATAAAGAGCAGATAAGAGGGAAAAAATGTTATGAAATAGCAAAAAGTCTTTTTTACACTGAGACCTGTGAAACTTATGGATTTAGATATCCACTAAAAAAAGCCTTTAAAACAGGAAAGCCAGCAAGAGCCTTTGTTACCATCAAGGATACTAATGGTCAGGAGGCTTACATTGAAATCGTTGTCCACCCAGTAGCCAATTTAGCTGTGTGCATTCATCGTGATATAACAGATTTTATGACGTGCACACCAGCCTTAAAAGAGACTAAAAAAAACTTTTCCAGTATTTCTGAAACATCACAAGATGCCATTATCGTTTTAAATGAAGAATTAAGAATACATCTTAACAATAAAGCTATTGAAAAGATTTTTGGATATACAAAAGAAGAACTATCCCAAATTTCTATTACTCAACTTATTCCTGAAAGTAAAACTGTTTTATGCCGTTTTTCCAAAAATTCAGTGGGGAATGAAAAAACAATGCAGGCCATAGGTATTAAAAAGGGAGGGGAAAAAATTCCTTTGTGGGCTTCGGTTTCAAGTTTTACCTTTAAGGGGAAACTCTTTTTTACTATTATTATAAAAGTTTAGCAATAAAGCGATTGTCTTTATTTTACAGATTTATAGCACATTATTTTTAGGCGAATATATATTCTGATATAGCTTAACATAATCCTGGGGAGAAATCTGTTCAGGTCTAGTGTTTGTTTCTATTTTTAAGTCAGAAAGAATTTGCTTTATTTTTTCTGTTTTGATACCCAGTCTTTTTAAGGCATTTAAAACAGTCTTTCGCCTTTGAGAAAAGATGTGTTTTAGAAAAAAAACAAAGCCTTCTTCTAAACGAATTTCTTCTTTCCAGTTTATTTTAATAAGCTGGGAATCTACCTCAGGAGGGGGATAAAAACTTTGGGGTGCAAGATTCATAACAGGAATAATCTTTGCAGTCAATCCATATAATACACTTAAAATACCAAAATCCTTGGTGCCTGGTTTAGCTAAAAGACGATCAGCTACTTCTTTTTGTAACATCAAAGTAGCCTGGTCAATGACTGCCCTTTTTTCCAGAAAAAGAAATAACAGAGGTGAACTGATATGATAGGGAAGATTGCCTATGATTTTTATTTTAGTTTTATGTAAATGGGCGGTTTTTTCATAATCATATTTTAGGGCGTCTCCTTGCCAAATTTCAATATTTTTTAACTGATGATTAGCTAGAATTTCTTTTAATACAAAGATTAATTTTTGATCATATTCAATGGCAATTACCTTTTTTGCCTTCTGGGATAAAGGAATAGTTAATGCCCCTAAGCCCGCCCCAATTTCAATAACTATATCTTTAGGTTCAATACCCGATTTTTCTACTATTTGCTCAGAGGTAAAGGGATTAATAAGGAAATGTTGCCCTAATTTTTTTTGGGCCTTTAATCCATACCTTTCTAGGACTTTTTTTGGTGAAAGGGGCATACTGGATACCTGGAGATGGCATCAAAGTCAAAATCGGCTATGTTATGAGCCTTAAAATGGTGATAACCAAGAGCTGCTACCATAGCAGCGTTATCTGTGCAAAGGGCAGGGGAAGGGAAATAAACCTTTATGTCTTCCTTTTGGCTTATAGCCAGGAGTTTCTTTCTTAAACATTGGTTAGCGGCTACCCCTCCAGCGACCACCAAACGGGGCAAAAGATGGTCTTTAACTGCTTGCACAGCCTTTGTTACCAAGGTGTCTACAACTGCCTGTTGGAAAGAAGCCGCTACATCGGCCTTACAAAAAGAGGGGTGATGGCGTAAATAATTGGCTACTGCTGTTTTAAGCCCACTAAAGCTAAAATGGTAATTATTTTTGTTTAAAAGCGGACGAGGGAATTTTATGTTGGGACTGCCTTCTTTGGCTAGTTTTTCAATAGAGATTCCCCCAGGATATGGCAAGCCTAACATATGGGCTACTTTATCAAAGGCCTCACCAGCAGCATCGTCTAGAGTTTGCCCTAATTGCTTTATTTCTAAAAAATCTTTTGCTAAATATAGGTTGGTATGCCCCCCTGATACTACCAGGCCAATAAAAGGAAAGAGGGGTTTTTGTTCTAAAAATATAGCCATAAGATGGGCTTCTAAGTGATTGATAGCTACCAGAGGTTTATTGAGGGCAAAGGCGATGGCCTTAGCTATACAAATGCCTACTAAAAGTGCCCCTACCAATCCTGGGCCTTGAGTGACGGCTATTACATCTATTTCAGATAATTTTATATTTTTTTGATGTAAGGCTTGTTCTAATAGAGGAAGGATGGTTTCTATATGTTTTCTGGAGGCAATCTCAGGCACTACTCCTCCATAGGGACGGTGAATAGCTACTTGGGAATAAACCAGATTACTAACAATCTTTGTTCCATCCTTTACTATGGCCACCGCGGTTTCGTCACAAGAAGTCTCAATACCTAAAACCAACATAAAACCATGATAACGCAAACTAAATGAATAAACAACATTGCAGGGTTGTTTTAATTGTGTTAAATCCATAAGGGATGAGAGAAGATGGGCGTAAGTTTGACCAAATCAGGCCTTTTTCGGTAATACGGCCTTTTAATAAATATGCTGAAGGCTCAGTACTGGTTAGCTTGGGAGAAACAAAGGTTATTGTTACCGCCTCAGTTGAGGAAAGCGTGCCCCCTTTTTTAAGGGGAAGTAATAAAGGATGGGTTACGGCTGAATATAGCATGTTACCCAGGGCCACTCATACCCGCAATTTGAGACCAGAACTAGGTAAGATAAAGGGTAGAACCTATGAAATTCAGCGGATGATTGGACGTTCTTTGCGGTCTATAGTAGATTTAGAAAGTTTAGGTGAACGCACTATCTGGATAGATTGTGATGTAATGCAGGCGGATGGAGGTACACGCACAGCGTCTATCACCGGAGCTTTTATAGCCTTATGCGATGCCTGCCATTGGCTAATAAAGAAAAATAAGATAGAGCAATTTCCCATAATAGATTATTTAGCTGCTATTAGTGTAGGTTTGGTAGAAAAAGAAGTTGTTTTGGATTTAAATTCCCAAGAAGATATGATAGCTGCTATAGATGCCAATATAGTGATGACCGGAAATGGGGAGTTTGTGGAAATTCAGGCCACTGGTGAACAAGGGCCATTTTCTGAAGTTGTTTTAAATAAAATATTGACCTTAGCTAAAAAAGGCATTGAACAACTAATCAAAGAGCAAAAGAAAATTTTGAGGGATTTACCCTATGAAATTGGTATTAGCCACCAGAAATAAGGGAAAGATAGCTGAAATAAAAAAATTAGTTTCAGATCTGTCCCAAGTAGAGTTGGTCTCCCTTGATGACTTCCAAAACTTACCAGATATAGCCGAAACAGGCAAGACATTTAAGGAAAATGCCCTTATTAAGGCCAAGGAAATAGCATCTTTTACTGGTCACTGGGCGTTGGCAGACGATTCTGGTTTAGTGGTAGATTATCTTCAGGGTGCTCCTGGTGTATATTCAGCCCGTTTTTCAGGAGAACAAGCCACTGATGAGCAAAACAATGCCAAATTATTGGCTTTGTTAAAAGATGTGCCTTGGGAGAAAAGACAAGCAAAGTTTGTCTGTGTAATAGCTATTTGTAACCCCAAGGGTCAGTGTTATACCCTTGAAGGAGAATGTAAAGGCTATATTGCTTTAGAACCAAAAGGGACATATGGTTTTGGTTATGACCCTGTATTTTTTGTCCCTGCTTATGGGAAAACTATGGCCGAACTAGAACCAGAAATTAAAAACCAGATTAGCCATCGGGCCATGGCCTTGAAGCAATTGAAACCACTTTTAAGGCAAATGTTAAAAAGGTCAGAGGGTCAAACCTACAATATACATTAATTGCCTAACAAATAAGTTAAAATAAGTTATGTCAGAGACAATAAATCATAGTGAGAAATGAATAAGTGAAATTTAGCAACTTGGTGAGACTTGAGGGGTTTCTTTCAGAGTAATCACGGTCTGAGGACACACAGCCTGGGACGGTACTCATTTTCTTGCTAAAATTTCTTTTAGAAGTTAAGATAAAAATATGAAGGGTAAATTTTTTATTCAAACTTATGGTTGTCAAATGAATGTTCATGATACAGAGTATATGTGTGCCATTTTGAATAAAGCAGGTTATGCTCAAGCACAAACGTTAAAGGAGGCAGATATTATTTTGCTCAATACCTGTGCTGTGCGGCAAAAGGCAGAAGAAAAGGTTTATAGTTTTTTAGGGCGTTTAAAAGCCTTTAAAAAAAGGCACCCTGGTTTGATTATTGGAGTAGGTGGGTGTGTGGCTCAAAAAGAAGGGGAAAGGATCCTTAAAAGGATACCTTATATAGATTTAGTATTTGGAACCCATCAATTTTTTAGAGTGGCTGAGCTTATTGAGGAAGTCAAGAAAAATGGACATAGAATCTGTTGTATAGATTACACCTATCAGTTAGAACCCCCTTGCCATGTTTTTCCTTTATCTCATAAGATGTATGGTAGAGCCTACCTTACTATTATGCAAGGCTGTGATAATTTTTGTAGCTATTGTATTGTGCCCTATGTGCGTGGAAGACAAATCAGTCGAAGGAGTGAAAATATTATTAATGAAGCAAAAAGACTGTTAGATATGGGAATAAAAGAAATCATTCTATTAGGCCAAAATGTCAATTCTTATGGGCAAGATAGGTTAGAGGAGATAAGTTTTTCTGAATTATTATTTAAGATAAATAAGTTGCCTGGATTGAAAAGACTGAGGTTTATTACTTCACATCCTAAAGATATCTCACCAGATGTAATTAAAGCCTTTGCGGACCTGGATACCCTATGTGAGCATATTCACTTGCCTGTGCAATCTGGTTCAGATCGCATTTTAAAAAGAATGGGACGAAAATATACCAGAAGTGAATACTTACAGAAAATAGAAGCCCTGCGTAAGGCCTGTCCTGAAATTTCTATTACTACCGATTTAATCGTTGGTTTTCCCGGAGAGACAAAGAAAGATTTTAAAGATACTATTTCTCTCTTGCAGGAAGTGGAGTTTGATGCTATTTTTGCTTTTAGGTATTCAGATAGACCACCGGCAAAGGCTGTTAGTTTTCCTGAAAAGGTAAATGAACAAGAAAAGGCAGAAAGGTTAAGTGAAGTTTTGGAAATACAGGCACCGATTACAGAAAGAAAAAATAGGGTTAAAAAAGGGAGGTTGTTAGAAGTGTTATTAGATAGCTATAGTAAACGAGGTCAGCAACTCTGTGGCAGGACTAGATGTAATCGGGTGGTTAATGTGGAAGGAGATGAGAGTTTAATGGGACATTTGGTGGAGGTAATTATAGAGGAAGTATTACCCCATTCTTTAAAAGGAAAGGTGGTAAAAATATTGGATTAAAATTTTTAAGGGAGGAATTATGTTGTTACAAATGAAAGTATTTGGTTTAACGGTTGACCCAGTGACTAATTCTCCTATTGTAATTTTAAAGGCCATAGATAACAACGAGGCTCTTCCCATTTGGATCGGAATTATGGAAGCCACTGCCATTGCCAGTGAATTAGAAAATATACATTTTCCCCGCCCCATGACTCACGACCTTTTAAAAAATGTGATTGACACTATTAATGGGAAAGTGGAAAAGATAGTGGTGTGTGATTTGCGTGACAATACTTATTATGCGGTTATTCATTTAAAAACATCTGAAAAAAAATATGAAATTGATGCTCGTCCCAGTGATGCTATTGCCTTAGCATTACGTGCAAAGGCGGATATTTTTGTGGAAGAGAAGGTTTTAGAAAAGTCTAAAGAAGCAGTTCGAGCGAAAGAAGGCATAAAAGACCCTAAGGCCAAAAAATGGACAGAGATCCTGGAGAGTCTCTCATCTGATGACTTTGGTAAATACAAAATGTAAATAATGAAACCCTAAATTCTGATTCTGATATGTCTTTGAAAATGATTGATTTACATACTCATTCTATTTTCAGTGATGGCGAGCTTATTCCCTTTGAATTATTACGGCGAGTGGAAGCGATGGGCTATGGTGCTCTAGCTATCACTGACCACGCCGACACATCTAATCTAAAAGAGATTCTGGAGGCCATAAAAAAAGCGGCTAAATCTTGGAATGGAATGAATTCTCACCCTAAGCTTATTCCTGGCATTGAACTGACCCATATACCACCTTCTCTTATAAAATCATTGGTAGAAGATGCCCGAAACTTAGGAGCAAAAGTCATTGTAGTCCATGGTGAAACACTAGTAGAACCAGTAGCACCAGGCACAAATATGGCTGCTTTAAATACAGATATAGATATTTTAGCTCATCCAGGTTTAATTACTGAAGAAGAAGTAATTTTAGCTAAAGAACGAGGGATTTGCTTAGAGATTTCTGGGCGTAAAGGACATTGTTTGAGTAATGGCCATGTAGCTAGATTGGCTAAAAAGATAGGAGCAAAATTGGTAATCAATTCTGATGGTCATGCTCCAGGTGATTATTTAACTTTGGATTTTGCTAGAAAAATAGCCTTAGGAGCAGGACTGGATGAAACTGATTTTGAAAAAATGCTTAAAAATGCTTGGGAAATTGTAGAGAAAAGGGGAGTGTTTTAATGGGATTTAAAGAGTTACTCCCTTATATTGTGGGCCCCAGTAGATACTTGGGGAACGAAGTAAATAGCATTCATAAAGACCCTGTTAAAGTTCAGTTGAAATTTGCTTTGTGTTTCCCTGACTTATATGAAGTTGGCATGTCACATCTGGGTCTACAAATACTTTACCATATTCTTAATCAAGATGAGCGGATTGTGGCCGAACGAGTATTTGCTCCAGATAGGGATTTAGAAGGGTTAATGCGCAAACGCCAGATTCTTTTGAGCACTTGGGAGTCAGGAATTCCATTAAAAGAATGTGATATTATTGGTTTTAGTATCCAACACGAACTTTCTTATACCAATGTTTTAAATATATTGAATTTAGGGGGAATTCCTATATATGCTCGTCAACGGAATGAAAGACATCCGTTAGTTATTGCTGGAGGACCAGTAATTGTAAATCCCGAACCTGTTAGTCCATTTATAGATGGATTTCTAATAGGAGATGGGGAAGAGGCTATTTTAGAAATTGCTAATGTGTATTTGGAATGGAAAAAAGCAAGAGGGACTAAAGAAGAACTTTTGACAAACCTAGCCCATATACCTGGTTTTTATGTTCCATTTTTCTTTTATCCTCGTTATCACTTAGATGGGAGTATTAAAGAGATAGAAGAACTGGTGCCTAATTATGAAGTTAAACGGCGAGTGATAAAGAATTTAAACTCGGTAGCTTTTCCTAATTTTCCCATTGTTCCTTACTCCAAACCTATTCATGACAGGCTTTCCATTGAGGTAGCTAGGGGTTGCAGCCATGGATGTCGGTTTTGTCAGGCAGGTTTTATTTATAGACCTGTGCGGGAGCGTTTACCTCAGCAAGTTATAGATTTAGTAGAAACGGGCCTCAAAAATACAGGTTATGAAGAGGTCTCTCTACTTTCTTTGAGTATTGGTGATTACCAAACTCTAGAGGGACTTTTACCACCTTTAATGGATAAACTAGTGCCTGAAGGTATAGCCCTCAGTCTTCCCAGTCTTCGGGTGGGCACTATTTCGCCAGAAATAATGACCCAAATCAGCCGGGTGAGACGGACTGGTTTTACTATGGCTCCAGAAGCAGGCACCCAGGAGATGCGTAACCGAATTAACAAAAAAATCACGGAACAAGATTTGTTTGAAACAGCTAAAGAGGTTTTTACCAGGAAATGGTCCTCTTTAAAACTTTACTTTATGATTGGTTTACCAAGTGAGACCCAAGAAGATATTGAGGCTATTGCTGAGCTAACTGGGCGTCTAGTGAGATTAGGGAGACATAAATTTCAAATTACTATAAGTGTTTCCACATTTGTGCCTAAGGCACACACACCATTTCAGTGGGAAAAGCAAATTACTTTGGAAGAAAGCAGGGGCAAGATTCGGTTCTTACGCAAAAAGGCATGGGAATATGGTTTTCGTATTCGGTGGCATGAGCCAGAACAAAGTTTTTTAGAAGGGGTTTTTTCTAGAGGAGATAGACGTCTCCATGAAGTAATCCTACGTGCTTGGTTAAAAGGAGCACGGTTTGATAGTTGGCGAGATAGATTCAGGTTTGACCTTTGGCAAAGCGCCTTTGAAGATGCAAGACTAGACCCTAATTTTTATTTCTTAGAACGGAGTAAAGATGACCTTTTACCTTGGGCTAAGATAGATATAGGAGTTTCTCCAGAGTTTTTATGGCAAGAGAGATTAAAGAGTCAACGAGGGGAGATTACCCCAGATTGCCGGTATGCAGGATGTCAAGATTGTGGATTATGTGATTTTAAAGAAATAAGTCCTATTACTTATCAGTTACCAATCACTGTCTCTCAGACGTCTTCTACCAATTTTCAGTCTACCAATCCACGTAAATACCGCTTATTTTTTAGTAAGATAAATGATGCCCGTTTTTTTGGCCATTTGGAGCTGGTTAACATCTTCCACCGTGCCTTTAAACGTGCAGGATTGAAACTGGTGTATTCAAAGGGGTTTCATCCTTTACCCAAAATTAAGTTTGCTATAGCCTTACCTGTAGGAGTAGAGAGTTTAGAAGAAGTAATGGATATAGAAATTTATGGTGAATATAATTCTCTGAGTCTTCCTGGAAGAATCAATCCCCACCTTCCTTTTGGCCTTCATATTCTTCGGGCCCAGGAAATTCCTCTTAACACTTCTCTCACTATACCTTCAGCCCAAAGATTTATGATAGATTTTTCAGATTTGGTTTTAAATAAAGAAAAAATAGAGGAATTTCATAAAAAAGAGAGTTTTGTGTGGCGAGCACGCTATAATAAAAAAGAGAGACAGGTAGATTTGAAAAAGACTGTAAAGAGGCTTGCTATAAAACATAAGAATAAACTAGAGGTTATTTTAGGTCTCTCTCCTCAAGGGAGTATAAAAATTACGGAAGCCCTTATGGCTATTTTTGGTTTAAAAAGAGAAGAGGTGTGTCGATTAAATATCTTAAAGGTGGGAGTAGAACTGTGACCTCAGAATTAGCACTCAACGTTCGCCCTTATGAAACTAGATTAGCTGTGATTGAAGATAATCTCTTGGTGGAGTTTTATATAGAAAGAAAGGCAGAACCAGGCTTAGTAGGAAATATTTACCGTGGGAAGGTAATTAGGGTTTTACCAGGGATGGAAGCTGCTTTCGTGGACATTGGCTTAGATAAAGCAGGTTTTCTTTATGTGTCTGATGTGTTGCCCAACATTTGGGATTTAGAAGGAGAATTTGACCAAATCAGTATTTCTCAGCATTACCGAATCGAAACCTTACTTCAGGAAGGCCAAGAAGTATTGGTTCAAGTTACCAGAGAGCCTATTAGTACAAAAGGGCCACAACTATCTACGCGGATTACTATACCTGGTCACTATTTAGTGCTTTTACCATTTTTCAATTATATTGGTATCTCTAGGCGAATAGAAAATGAAACTGAGCGAGAACGCTTAAAAAAAATTGTGGCTTCTTCTAAACCTGAAAATATGGGTTTTATTGTTCGCACTGCCAGTGAGGGGGTAGAAGAGGAAAAAATTATCTATGAAATGCAAAAATTGATTTCTCTTTGGGAACTTATTTTAGAAAAGAAAAAAAATACTTCTCTTCCAGGATTGGTTCATGTAGAGTTGGACTTATGTGTGAGGACTTTACGGGATTTTTTTGGCACACAAACTAGAAGATTAATAGTAGATTCCCTAGATGCCTATAAGAGGTTGATAGCCTACGCTCAAGAATTTGTACCTCATCTTCAACACTTCATTGAGTTATATCAGGAAGACCAATTCTTATTTCATAAATTAGGAATAGAGAATGTTCTTCCTCAGGTCTTACGCCCTCAGGTGAGGTTGAAATCAGGTGGTTACATTGTCATTGAAGAAACAGAAGCACTGGTGGCCATTGATGTGAATACAGGGCGATTCGTAGGAGAGAATAACCTTGAAGAAACTATTGTGAAGACTAATTTAGAAGCTGTTCAAGAAATTGTGCGTCAATTAAGACTAAGAGACCTTGGAGGCATTATCATTATTGATTTTATTGATATGCAGAAGGAAAGTAATCGGGAAAAGGTATTGGGGGCTTTGGATAAGGCATTGAAACGAGACCGGAGCAAAACTCGTATATTTCAAATGTCTGAATTGGGATTGGTAGAGATGACCCGCAAACGCACCCGTGAAGGATTACTACACTCACTTTGTGAATCTTGTCCGTATTGTCAGGGTAGGGGATATGTGAAATCAAAAAGAACAGTTTTTTATGAAATTCTAAGCGAACTAGAACATCTGCATACCTTGAAGTCCAAAATAGCTATTAAGGCTCACCCAGATTTAATCAAATACATCAAACAAAAAGAGAGTGTGATTTGGAAACAAACAATAAGTTCTCTAAAGAAAAAAATTGATTTTATACCGGAACCCTCCTTTCATATAGAAAATTATGAAATTTTGGAAATTTAGTGAAAAAAAACACGATATAGGAGAGAAGGGAGAAGTATTAGCCAAAAGATTTTTGCAAAAACAAGGTTATAAGATTATTACTACTAATTATGGTAATAAATTAGGAGAAATAGATATTATTGCTTTAGAAAAAGATACTATTGTTTTTATAGAAGTAAAAACTAGGTCTAACAATTATTTTGGCCTGGCTAAGGAAGCCATAGATAAACATAAAAAGCAGAAAATAGCCAAAGTTGCCTTATATTATTTGAGAAGACACTGTAAAGAAGATGTAAAGGCAAGATTTGATGTTATAGCCATAGATAATGATAAAATAGAGCTTATACGTAATGCCTACAGTCTGTGAGTCTGGCACCCTTTATGTAATAGCCACACCTATTGGTAACCTTGAAGATATTACCTTGCGAGCCCTTCGTATTTTAAAAACAGTAGATTTAATCGTGGCCGAAGATACCAGGAAAACAAGAAAATTACTATCTCATTATGGGATAAAAAGACCTATGTTAAGTTATCGTGAAGAGAATAAAGAAAAGCAAGGTAAGAAAATTTTAGAACTACTTAAAAAGGGGAAAAATGTAGCTATAGTTTCTGATGCAGGGACTCCTTGTATTTCAGACCCAGGTGTGCATTTGGTAAATTTGAGCTTTCAAATGGGAATAAAGATAGTTCCTTTACCCGGGCCTTCGGCTTTAATTACTGCCCTTAGTGTTTGTGGTTTACCTATCCAGCCCTTTGTTTTTTTAGGATTTCTTCCTCAACGGCCAAATCGACGTAAAAAGTTATTACTTAGACTTAAAGAGACTCCTTATGCTATTGTATTTTATGACTCTCCATATCGTTTTAAAAAGACCTTAGAAATATTGGCTGAAATTTTTCCTCAAAGAGAGATAGTTATTGCTAGAGAATTAACCAAATTCCATGAGGAGATTGTTAGGGGTAAAACAATAGAACTTTGGCCACAGTGGAGGGAAAGAGAAGTCAAAGGAGAAATTACTGTGATTGTGGCTGGAAAGGCTAAATCTGTGACTGATTAATCCGCGATTGATTTTTGGATACCTGTCTGCCGACAGGCAGGCCTGTCTGCCCCTGCCCGCAGACAGGTGGGGACGCCCTGAATATACTTCATATTTCCCTCTTATTATTTTTTCTTGCCAAAATGATATCAATATTTTATTATTTTTCAAGGATTATCACACAATCTGACGTGATATGAAATTCCGACCCCCGCCTTTAAAATGGTAATGAATGAATGAAAGAAGTAAATAAAATGAGCGTAAGAATCTCAAAAGCAAATCCCTGGAAGTTTTTTACTCTAGCCCTTGGTATTTCATGGTTTTTCTGGATGTGGGTTATATTGCTGGGCTGGAATGTTTTTGCATTCCCAGCAATAATTCTCGGTGCCCTTGGATTGTTCGGCCCTGCAATTGCGGAAATCATCTTAATCTCTCGCGCTCATGATAAAGAACAATGGCGAGATTACTGGCAGCGCGTATTTGACATCAGGCGGATTGGTAAAAGATGGCATCTGGTTATCTGGCTCACATTTCCTGTGCTGAACACTCTTGCCCTTCTGTTAAGCGTTCTTGCAGGCTCACCGTGGCCAGAGTTTGAAACAGCCAGAAATCTGCTGTTTGAACCATGGAGAATTCTTCCTTTTGCCGTTTTTATCCTGCTCTATGGACCATTACCGGAAGAGCTGGGCTGGCGTGGTTATGCTCTAGATGGCCTGCAGGCGAGATATAATGCTCTTTTCTCAAGCCTTATCTTGGGCGTGGTATGGGCATTGTGGCATCTTCCCCTTTTCTTTATGAAAGGACAATGGCAGCACGATGTGTTAAAATTTGGCACATTGGATTTCTGGACGTTTATTTTCAGCCCAATCTTTCTTTCAATTCTATTCACCTGGATTTACAACAACACCAACCGCAGCACCTTGTCCGCTATCTTCTTCCATTTCATGTGCAATTTCAGTGGAAATCTCATTCCATTGAGAGAGCAAGGCAGGCTATATAGTCTGATTTTGATTATTATCCTATCAATGGTAGTAACGCTCATTTTTGGACCGAAAACTTTGACCCAGAATATAAGAGGCTGACAAATGAGATCAGCAGAGAAAGGGAGATGCTGTTGATCTTCCGTTTGATGAGAATGAATTTGATGTTGTTTTTCTTGTCGCAGTTTTAGGTGAAGTTTCAGATAAAGAAAGGTGTTTAGATGCTATCTACAGAATCCTAAAGCCATCTGGTCTATTATCCATCACAGAACAGCCAGGAGACCCTGACTTTTTACCTTTGTCGGGTCTGCTCTTTGGCTGAAAAGCAGGGGTTTGAATTCGTCGAGAGCTACGGCAAGAAAAAGAATTATACTGTGAACTTTAGAAAGCCTGATCAAATGAGTAAGAGTAAATTTAAAGAGGGATAGATATGAGTAAAGAATCTTTTGGCGGGGTTCGGAACTCTGCGTCGTTTCGCTCCTCGCCCTCAGTCCGTTCGGGTCATATAACAGCAGATAAAAGGAAAATCACAGATTTCCTTAAATTTGTTTCGCAAACTCCTTTTATCCACAAAACACTACCCCTTAAATGTATTTTCTCACCTTTATTGAAAGAGAGGCAGATTTAAGGTATATCCAAGAAAATTTAGAAATAAGTGATAAAGTATAAAAAATAAAAGTTCTGTTGGTGAGAGGAGGTAAAATGCATTCATTATTGATAGTGTCGGTTGCATTTGCATTGTTCATTGTATGTCCCAGGATGGCGGGAATGACCAATGTTATAACAAGAGCTACTCAAACAAACATAGTTCAAGTGGCTGTCATAGGGACAATATTATCATTGCCGTTAACTATAGCCATGGTTTTAATTTTTAGGCAATATGGATTAATCGCAGCCTTAGGATTTTGCGTATTGACAGATGTCGGTGCTGCACTTTTTATGAAGGAGATCAGTTTAAAAGCAGGGATAGAAACTTTTATAATAGCTTTGTTTGTGATTATCGGTGTGAAAGTGGCCTCAATTATTTCGGGTTGGTTGACATGAAAAAGAAAAAGTTAAAAAATTATATCTAATTTGGTAATTAACGGCACTTACTTGATTTTATCTTAAAAGACTATTTGGACTGCCCTGTAATGCACTCAGGAGTGTGGAGATGGAGAAAGAATGGCTATACAAACTTTCTAGTTACGATTATCCCTTACCTAAAGAACTCATTGCTCAGGAGGCCTTGCCCCAAAGAGATAAGGCTAGGCTTTTAATCTTAAATCGGCATACTGGTAAGATAGTCCATAGTGAGTTTAGGCATATTGTGAATTATTTAGGGAGCAATGATGTATTAGTGATAAATGATACCAAGGTGATCCCAGCCCGTCTCTTTGGTAAGAAAGAAACCGGAGGGAAAGTAGAGGTATTATTGTTGGATTTTAATCCCCTAGAGGGGGAGAAAAAAGTAGTTATTACCGGTGCCCTTTTGAAGGCCTCCCGTCCTCCAAGACTAGGTCAAGTTATTTATTTTGAAGATGGGCTAAAGGCAGAAGTTTTGGATTATAAAGAGGGAAAGGCAAAATTGTGTTTTTATGCTAAGAGGTCTTTTCGAGAAACCTTATTTAATATTGGTCATATGCCATTACCTCCTTATATAAAGAGAGAAGATAAACCAGAGGATAGGAGAGATTATCAAACCGTGTATGCTACTAAGGAGGGGGCAATAGCTGCTCCTACAGCTGGACTTCATTTTACTCCCAAAATATTAACTGCCTTGAGGCAAAAAGGTGTAGAGATAGTCCGGGTTACCCTCCATGTGGGTTATGGGACTTTTATTCCTGTTAAAGTAGATGATATTCGTAAGCATAAAATGCATGGAGAATATTATGAATTGAAAGAAGAGACCGCTCAACAGTTGAACAAGGCCTTTGAAGCTGGTAAAAAGATTGTGGCTGTAGGCACTACCACTACTAGGCTTCTGGAATATTTAATGACTAGATATGGGAAAATCCAACCAGGTTGTGGTATATGCGATTTATTTATTTTTCCTGGGTATCAGTTTAAGATAGTGCAAGCCATGATTACCAACTTTCATTTACCTAAATCTACTTTAGTCATGTTGGTTTCAGCCTTTGCTGGAAGAGAACGGATTTTAAATGCCTATCTAGAGGCGATAAAAAAACGGTATCGGTTTTATAGTTATGGCGATGTCATGTTCATCTTTTAACACCCCTGCCTTGGAGTTTGCTATTCAAGCCCAAGATGGTGCAGCCCGAGCAGGCATTCTTAAGACCCAGCATGGTCTCATTCGGACACCGGTTTTTATGCCAGTGGGTACCCTAGCCAGTATAAAATCACTTACTTCTGAAGATTTAAAAGAAATAGGAGTGGAAATCATTTTGGCCAATACCTATCATCTCTATTTACGACCAGGTATAGAGCTAATTGCTAAATTTGAAGGATTAAATCATTTTATGCACTGGGATGGTCCTATTTTGACAGATAGTGGAGGATTCCAAATTTATAGTCTGGCTGCTAAACGGGAAATTAGGGAAGAAGGGGCAACTTTTCGTTCTCATATCGATGGTTCTTTGCATTTTTTGACACCAGAAAAAGTAACTGCCTTTCAAGAAGCGTTAGGGGCAGATATTATTATGTGTTTTGATGAATGCTTACCCTATCCTGTAGATTATGATTATGCCCAGAAATCTTTGGCTTTAACCTTACGCTGGGCAAAGCGGTGTAAGGAAGCTCATTGTTCTTCTAAACAAGCCCTGTTTGGCATTGTTCAGGGAAGTTTTTATCCAAATTTGAGGCGTCAAGGGGCTAAATTGCTCACTGAGATAGGATTTGATGGTTATGCTATTGGTGGATTGAGTGTAGGAGAACCAAAAGAGAAAACCTGGGAGGCTATAGAAATAGCCAATGAGACCCTTCCTCAAAATCAACCACGTTATGCTATGGGTATTGGGCTCCCAGAAGATATTATAGAGGCTGTATGGCGGGGAATAGATATGTTTGATTGTGTGGTGCCCACACGTCATGCCCGCACAGGCACTTTATTTACTTCCTTTGGCCCGTTAGTTATCCGTCACAGTTGTTATGCAGATGATAAACGCCCCATAGATGAGAATTGTGATTGTTATGTTTGCCGTCATTACAGTCGGGCCTATCTCCGACACCTTTTTATAACCAAGGAATTATTAGCTTATCGCCTCAACAGCTATCACAATATTTATTATTTTGTTAGTTTTATGCGTCAAATAAGACAAGCAATTCTAAGTGGATGTCTTGCACAATTTAGAAAAACATTTTATGAAAGACGAAATCAATTAAAGGAGGGAAATAAGTATGTGGATAACCTTGTTTAATCTAGCTTGGGCAATGGGACCACCTCCCAAAGGGGAAGGAGGAGGAAATGCTTTTGCAGCCTTTATTCCTCTTATTTTAATCTTTGTGGTATTTTATTTTTTACTCATTCGTCCCCAACAAAAACAGGCTAAGAAACACAGGATGTTGCTTCAAAATCTAAAAAAGGGAGATTGGGTAGTTACTGCTGGTGGTCTACATGGGCGTATACTTAATGTTTCTGACACAGTAGTAACCCTTGAGTTACCACCAGACAACATTAAAGTAAAAATTACTAAAAATCATGTAGCGGGTCTTTTGAAACCAGAGATAGAAAAGAAATAAAATATATGAGGTAAAAATGAAGGGGCTTAAGTGGCGAATTCTGATTGTGCTAGGCGTGTTATTATGGGCGGCATTATATTTAGTTCCTACCTTTGTAGCTGAACTCCCAAGTTGGTGGGGGGGTATTTTACCACAAAATAAAATTCATCTAGGATTAGACCTTAAGGGAGGCATTCATCTGGTTTTAGAAGTGAAGGCTGAAGATGCAGTGAAGGCTTCTGTAGATAATCTGGCTACAGAGATAGAAGGTGAATTGAAAGAAGGAAAGATTCCTTATCTTGAAGTAAAAAGAGAGGGTTTAAATCAGATTAAGGTAACTTTAGTCCGTCAAACAGATTTAGAAAGGTTAAGAAAAATTATAGAAGAAAAATACCCCGATTTAGAATGGAAATCAAAGTCTACCAAGGAAAGATTACAGCTTGTTCAACTAAACTTGAAATCAGAGCGGAGTGAGCAGATTAAACGCATGGCTGTTAGTCAGGCCTTAGAAACTATTCGTAACCGCATAGACCAATTTGGCGTAGCAGAACCAGATATTCGGTTACAGGGGAGAGAGCGGGTCTTAGTGCAATTACCTGGGATAAAAGACCCCCAGCGGGCAATTAATATCATTGGTAAGACGGCTAGGCTTGAATTTAAACTGGTAGACGATGAGCACAGTTTAGAAAAGGCCTTAAAAGGAAATATTCCCCCAGAGGATGAAATTCTTTATGGAATTCAGGAAGATAAACTTACTCATACCAGGATAAAAGTCCCTTATTTAATTAAGAGGCGGACTCTTATTACCGGTGATTATATTGCTGATGCGAGGGTGCTCATTGACCCCGAATTAAATGAACCTTATGTGGCCATTAGTTTTAATAAACAAGGGGCCAGAATTTTTGCCCGTATTACTGAGGCCAATGTGGGTAAACGTTTGGCTATCATCCTGGACAATAAAGTGCATTCTGCTCCTGTAATTAAAGAAAAAATACCTAGTGGTGAGGCACGAATAACAGGCAATTTCACTATGGAGGAGGCTAAGGACTTGGCAGTGGTATTACGTGCTGGTGCATTACCAGCACCTGTTGAAATTTTAGAAGAACGGACTGTAGGTCCCTCATTAGGGCAGGATTCTATTCGTAAGGGAGTAAAGGCATCTATTGTAGGAGGTATTTTGGTTGTAGTCTTTATAGCCATTTATTACGGACTTTCTGGCATTATTGCTGATACTGCCCTCATTGTTAATTTACTTTTGTTGCTGGCTGGGTTAGCATTTTTTCAGGCTACATTAACTCTTCCTGGCATTGCAGGTATTGCTTTGACTATTGGGATGGGTGTTGATGCCAATGTCCTTATCTTTGAGCGGATTCGGGAAGAATTGCGCTTAGGAAGAACACCACGCGCAGCCACAGAAGCAGGTTATCGAAAGGCCTTTTGGACCATTTTTGATGCTAATATTACTACTTTAATAACTGCCTTGATTTTATTTCAATTTGGCACCGGTCCTATAAGAGGATTCGCTGTTACCTTGAGTTTGGGTATTATAGCTAATATGTTTACTGCTATTTTTATGTGTAAGGTGATTTTTGATTATTTATTTTATGTCCTCAACTTGAAGCGCTTGAGCATTTAGGAGGAAAGGATGTGGGAAATAATTAAGCCAGGTGTTAATATTGACTTTATCAGATTAAGGAAATGGGCCTTAAGTCTCTCCGGACTTTTAATTTTATTGGGTTTGATTTCTCTTATCATGAAAGGTGGCCCTCAGTATGGCATTGATTTTGCTGGGGGCACTATTATTCAGATAAAATTTAACAAACCTGTAACTGCTGATGACATCAGAGGGGCTATAAAAAAGACTAACCTTAAAGGCGTGACCATTCAACAGTTTGGCTCAACACAAAGCCATGAATATTTGGTTCGTACCCAAACTACTTCAGGTGCTTTACAACGAATTTCAGAATTGTTAAAAAAAACGTTGGAAGAGAAACTAGGGAAGGGTGTGGTGAAAATTCGTAGAGTGGAAATGGTTGGACCCAAAGTAGGTAAGGATTTGAGAGAAAAGGCCCTTTTAGCTCTTTTTTATGCTATTTTGCTTATTGGGATCTATATCTCGGGACGGTTTGAAATGAAATGGGGTACCAGTGCTATTATGGCTACTTGCCTTTTAGCTATATTGTATATTTTTTCTTTACTTAAAGTTTCTCTTTCTTTCTTAGTGGTCATTGCCTTTATAGCTACTCTCATATTATATGCTCTTTTAAGATTACGTTTTGCCTTAGGAGCAGTTTTGGCCATTATCCATGATGTGTTTATCACAGTGGGTGTTTTTTCTCTATGCAATAAAGAGATAGATTTATTAATTATAGCTGCTTTGCTTACCATTATGGGTTATTCTCTTAATGACACCATAGTGGTATTTGACCGTATTAGAGAAAATATAAGAAAAGCAACCAAAGAGGGTTTAGCTTCTATAATTAACCGCAGTATTAATGAGACTTTAAGTAGAACTATTCTTACCTCAGGCACTACATTTTTCCCTTTACTGGCTTTTTATTTTTTGGGAGGAGGTGTCATCCATAACTTTGCCTTTGCACTCCTAATAGGTATAACTGTAGGCACTTATTCTTCAATTTTTATTGCCTCTCCAGTGCTTACTGCACTTGAAAAGAAACAACTCTTTGCTAGGATGTATAAAAAAATAAAGGTGAGGTAAAAAATGAGATGGATTATTTGTGTATTGGTTTTGGTATCAGGTATTCAGGTATGGGCAGATGAACTTCATGTGGTAAAAAAGGGAGATACACTTTGGGATATTTGTGACCATTATTATCATAATCCCTACTTATGGCCTAAACTATGGCAGATCAATCCTCATGTGACTAACCCTCATTGGATATATCCGGGTGATGTTTTGTGTTTAAAGGAAACCCCTGAAGAACTGGTTAAGGCAGCAAAAGAGATAAAAAAAGAAGTAAAACTGAAAAAAAGAAAAAAATTTCTCTTGGATTGGCGCTATCGTGAGGCGGCTGGTTATCTTTCACTTTCCCCTGAGAAACATAGTGGTGAGATTATAAAGGCAATAGGAGAAGATAAAGTTGTGTTGGGTGAAGGAGATGTAATTTATGTCAAATTCCAATCAGCATCTAAACCAAAAGTAGGGTCGGTTTGGACTATCTTTCGTATTTCACCGCCAATTCTTCATCCTATTACCAAGCAGCAGATTGGCTATCTTCATGAAATATTAGGAGCTGTTAAGGTTACTAAGATTTATCCTCAGGTAGCTGAGGCAAAAATTATTCGTTCTTATGACGTTATCTATGTTGGCGATTTTCTTAAACCATATCAACCTCCCAAGCCATTTTCTCTTTGTAAAGAAAAACCACCATCTTTAAAGGCCTGGGTGGTTGCTACTAAAGGTGAAATTTCAGAGATAGCGTGGCCTGATGTTCTTTATATAGATGCTGGAGAAAATCAGGGTCTTAAGATAGGACAAACATTAGATGTCTTTCGTAAAGAGGCAGAAAACCTGCCTCCTCTTTTTATAGGAAAGATATTGATTATTCACACTACACCCCAAACAGCCACGGCCATGATTTTGGAATCAAAAAGACCATTTCATACAGGAGATATAGTAGGAGTGGCAAAATAGTCTTATGGAATCAATCATTTACTGGCTGGCCTTGCACTACCTTCCAGGATTAGGTCATCGCCGTAGTAAGAAATTACTTGATTTTTTTGGTGAACCTAAAGGACTTTTTTCTGCTTCTCAAAAAACTATGCAAGAATTAGGATTAAAGGCAGAAACCATTCAGGCTATTTTATCAAAAAAATGGATAAAAGAAGCAGAGGAAGAACTTAAAAAAATTAAGACAATGGGAATCGAGATCATTACCTATTCTGACCAGCGCTATCCTGCCTTGTTAAAACAAATTGCTGACCCTCCACCTTTTATTTATTTAAAAGGAGAAGCCCAGTTGTTAAATACTCCTTCTATTGCTATAGTAGGTGCCAGAAGAGCCAGTTTTTATGGTTCAAAAACAGCTACTAATTTGGCTACTAATCTAGCTGAATTGGGAATTACTGTTGTTAGTGGACTAGCTAGGGGTATTGATGCTGCTGCCCACCAAGGAGCTTTACAAGCAGGGGGGAATACCATAGCCGTATTAGGTTGTGGTTTAGATATAGTTTATCCTCTTGAAAATAAAAAACTTTATGCAGAAATAAAAAAACAAGGTGCCATTATTTCAGAATTTCCATTGGGTACTCCTCCCCTCTCCCAAAACTTTCCTGTGCGCAATCGTCTTATTAGCGGTTTATCTTTAGGAGTAGTAGTGGTAGAAGCGGCCTTTAGAAGTGGTTCTTTAATTACGGCTAGATTGGCCTTAGAACAGGGAAGAGAGGTATTTGCTGTGCCTGGTTCTATAAGTAGTTTTTATAGTAGAGGGACACATGCCCTTATCAAACAAGGTGCGAAATTAGTTGAAAATGTAATGGATATAGTGGAAGAATTAAACTTATCGGTGCCAAAAGAGACTTCAGAACATTACAATATTAAGCTAGACCCTTTTAGTGAGCGTATTATTTCTCTTCTCCATACACCAAAAAACTTAGAAGAAATTGCCTTAAGCTTAAAGGAAAGCGTGGTTGACGTTTCTAGTATCTTGACTTTATTAGAGGTTCAGGGATTGGTAAAACAATTACCTGGCAAACAATACATAAGGTTAGATGTATGAAACTTCTAATTGTGGAATCTCCAGCCAAGGCAAGAACATTAAAAAAATTGTTAAAGGGTTTTGTCGTAGAATCTACCTTGGGACATATAAAAGACCTGCCTAAGAACAAACTTGGTGTGGATATTGAGCACGATTTTAAACCCAGTTACGTAATTTTACCTAGGAAACAAAAAACCATTCAAAGGCTTAAGAAAATGGCCAAATTAGCTGAAGAAATCTATTTGGCTTCTGACCCTGATAGAGAAGGTGAAGCTATTGCTTGGCATGTGGCAGAGGAAATAGATAAAAATGGAGAAAAGCCTATTAAAAGAGTGCTTTTCCATGAAATTACACCTGCAGCAGTCAAGACTGCCTTAAAACAACCTTTCTCCCTTGATACCAATAAATATCTCTCACAACAAACACGACGTATTTTAGATAGGTTAGTGGGTTATAAGATTTCCCCTATTCTTTGGCAAAAAGTAAAGATGGGGCTTTCAGCAGGTAGAGTGCAATCGGCTGCTCTATATCTGATATGTGAAAGAGAGCGAGCTATCCAAAATTTTGTTCCTCAGGAATACTGGGAAATTGCGGCTCTTTTAGAAGGGGAACAATGTCCCTGTTTTGAGGCTAAACTGGCTCAAATTAAAGGGAAAAAAGCTTGTTTAAAAAATCAAGCCCAGGTTGAGGCTATTCTTAAAACTCTTAAAGAAAAATCATTTTTGGTAAAAAGAGTTATTCACCAAAAAAAACATCGTTATCCCTTTCCTCCATTCATTACCAGCACCTTACAACAGGAGGCAGCAAAAAAACTTGGTTTTTCTGCTCAGAAGACTATGGTTTTGGCTCAACAGCTTTATGAAGGAATAGATTTGGGAAAAGAAGGTAGGGTAGGGCTTATTACCTATATGCGCACAGACTCAGTAAGGACAGCTGATATAGCTATTGAAGAAGCCAGAAAATTCATTAAAGGACAATGGGGAAAGGATTATTTACCTGCTAGGAGATATTATTATAAAAATAAACGTCAGGCCCAAGATGCCCATGAGGCCATCCGTCCTACTTCGGTTTATCGATTTCCAGAAAGTGTTGCCCCTTATCTTTCTCCAGAACAGCGTGCTCTTTATGAACTTATCTGGAGGAGATTTGTGGCCTCTCAGATGGCCCCAGCTATTTATGACCAGACTACAGTAGAAATTGAAGCTGGGGAGTATTTATTCAGGACTACAGGTAGTATTTTGAAAAAAGAAGGTTTTAAAAAGATTTATGATTTGAAAGAAAAAGAAGAAGTTTATATTCCTGATTTAGAAAATGGGCAGCTTCTAAATTTAAAGGAACTTATTCCTAGTCAACATTTTACTAAACCACCTGCTCGGTATACAGAAGCCAGTCTGATTAAAGAGCTGGAAGATAAAGGCATCGGACGTCCTAGCACCTATGCCACTATTTTGACTACTATTCAAGAAAGAAATTATGTAGAAAAAGAAAAAGGGCATTTTCGTCCAACTGAATTGGGTCTTTTAGTCAATGATTTGCTTACTACTAATTTCCCTGAGATTATTAATGTTTCTTTCACTGCGCAGATGGAGGCAGAGTTAGATGAAATTGAGGAAGGAGTAAAATCGTCCATCAATACCTTAAAAGAATTTTATCAGGTTTTTAGGAAGGCATTAGAAAAGGCTCAAAAACACATGGCAGATATAAAAAAACATGGAGTAAAGACAGAAATTACTTGTGAAAAGTGTGGAGCCCCCATGGTGATCAAATATGGTAAAAATGGTGCCTTTCTTGCCTGTTCTCGGTATCCAGCCTGTGAAAATACCAAAGAGTTTAGACGGAATGAAAAAGGGGAAATAGTAATAATTTCAAAGACAGCGGCCGAAAATTGTCCTGAATGTGGAAAACCTTTGTCTTTAAAACACGGTCGGTATGGACCATTTTTGGCTTGCTCTGGGTATCCAGAATGCCATTATACCGCTCCATTAAGTTTAGGGGTTAAATGTCCTAAGTGTGAGGAGGGAGAGATAATACAACGTGTCTCCAAGAAAGGAAGGGTATTTTATGGGTGTAGTCGCTATCCTGATTGTCAATTTGCCATGTGGGAACGACCTATTGTTCATACTTGCCCTCGATGTGGAGCTAGCTTTATGATATGTAAGGGCAATAGTTTGGTGTGTATTAAATGTAGGTATAAAGAAAGACTTGAAAAGGAGGAAGTAGATGAGAATTTATATGATGCAACACGGACAAGCTCTTCCTAAAGAGAAAGACCCTGAAAGGGGACTTTCAGAAGAAGGGATGAGGCAAATTAATTTAAGTGCTAAGGCAATTCACAATATGGGAGTGAAAATAGATGTTATTTGTTCTAGTCCTAAAAAACGTGCCAGGCAAACGGCTGAAATAGTAGCTAAAGAGCTAAATTATCCCATAGAAAAAATTGAGATTAGTTCAGTATTTAAGCCCCTTTCACCCCCTGCTGATGCTATTTCCTATCTGCAGTCCTTTACAGATAAAACATCTATTTTTATTGCAGGGCATTTACCCTCTCTGGCAGAAATAGCCTCAGAACTTTTGAGTGAGGGACCTATTTTTATTCAGTTTCAGATGGGTGGTCTCTGTGAGATAGAAGTAGAGGAACTACCCACCCATCAAGGGAAATTAATAAGTTTTTTAACTCCTGAACAACTGGCTTTAATAGCAAAATAGGCTATTATGTGATTAACTTATCAAATTCCGCTACCGTTATAGCTGGGGATGTTCTGAACGAAATACCTGACATTTTGCTTAAGGCCACAGAAGCCCGCATAGCCTGTTCAATTCCTGGTAATTCTACAATAAATACCAAATCGTAATCCCCAAGTAAGGCATACATGGATTTTACTTCACCGCCTAGATTTTTAAATATCTCCATTGCCTTCTCTGTCCGTTCTGCACTAATTTCCTTTAATGCCTCTGACGAGTATTTGCCGAACATAAAAAAAGTGGCCATAACTATCCCTCCTTTATTAAAAATATCCATTTTGTCTCATTATTAAAAGTAGATGTCAAGGGTATTTTTATAAATAATCACGGAATTCTTGCCGGGGGCAGGACTAAAAAATCATTTACAAATTTTAATGGTTATGATAGTGGTTTAAAATAATGAACCTTCTTGGCAAAAAGTGTAAAGTGTTATAAAAAGATAGTATGAATCAGCAACCATTTAATGAATATCTTCTTTCTCATTTAAAAATAAGCTCAGAAGAAAAAGCCAGGCTTTTAGCTGAAGTTCAGCAGGCAAAGTTATCTCTTCCTAGAATTTTACAAAAAGAAGGTTTAGCAGAAGAAAGACAATTATCACGATTAATGGCTGATTATTTTGGTTTGCCTTTTCTTGAAAGAAAGGATTATCCTCAGAAACCTTTAATCCTGGAAAAAATCTCTATTGGATTTTTAAAAAGGCACTGTATTTTGCCCTTAGAACAGAATAAAGATGAAGTAATAATAGTGATTAGTGACCCTTTTGACCTTTCTCTCATGAATACCATCAAGCAATATTTCAATTCTGCCAAAGTAAAATTTTGTATAGGTTTGCCCAGTGAGATAAAAGACGCCATTGACCGTTTATATGGTGATCAAACTGAGGAAATTCAAAACGCCATGGGAGAAGCTGAAGCGGAGACATTTGAATTAGAAGAAGAAAATCTACGGGATATGGCCCTTGAAGCCCCTATTGTGCGGTTAGTGAATATGATAATCAACCGGGCAGTGGAAATGCGTTCTTCGGATGTTCATTTTGAGCCTTTTGAGAAAGAATTCAAGGTGCGTTATAGAATTGATGGCATCTTGCACGAGATGGAAACCCCACCCAAGCGATTACAACCGGCTATTATTTCTAGGGTAAAGCTGATGGCTGGTATGAATATTGCGGAAAGGCGTCTTCCCCAAGATGGACGAATAAAATTACGTTTGGGGGGAAAGGAGGTAGACATTCGTGTTTCCACCTTACCTACAATTTTTGGTGAAAGTGTAGTGTTAAGGTTACTTTACCAAGAGACAGAAGAATTAGAATTAGAATCTTTGGGCCTGACTGAACGTGATATGAACCTTTTACAGGAAAAGATTTATTATCCCAATGGTATCATTTTAGTCACCGGACCTACAGGTTCTGGGAAAACTACTACTTTGTATGCGGTTTTAAAAAAGATTAAGTCTCCAGAAAAGAAAATTATCACCGTGGAAGACCCAGTAGAATATCAAATTGAAGGTATTAATCAAATTCAAGTTAGGGCTGATTTAGATTTGACTTTTGCCAAGGCTTTAAGGTCTATTGTTAGGCAAGACCCAGATGTAATTCTTATTGGAGAAATCAGAGATTTAGAAACAGCGGAAATTGCTATTCAATCTGCCCTTACGGGACATTTGGTTTTTTCTACCCTTCACACCAATGATGCTCCTACAGCTATTACCCGTTTGATAGACCTTCAAGTAGAACCTTATCTGATATCTGCTTCTTTGCTTTTAGTAGTGGCTCAAAGATTGGTGAGAGTGCTCTGTCCTCACTGTAAAGTCCCATTTAAACCAGATAAGGCCATTATTAAACGCATAAAGACTTATTTTTCCTCAGAAGCTGCTGAAATGATAGAATTAGACAGAAAAGATATAACATTCTATAAGAGTGTAGGATGTCCTGAATGTGGACATACTGGTTACTTGGGTAGGGCTGGTTTATTTGAAATTATGGAGGTAACAGATAGTATTCGCTCTTTAATCATTGAAGGGGCAGACACGGACCATATCAGAAAAGAAGCCATAAAGGAAGGTATGGCCACCATGCGGTTAGATGGCTTAAATAAGGTGATTAGTGGTATTACTACTATAGAAGAGGTTCTTAGAGTAACAAAACTATAATGGCTACTTTTAAATATCAAGCTAAGTCCCTAACAGGTCAACTTATTAAAGGTTTTCTTGAGGCTAAAGAACAAAAAGAAGCCATTCGAAAATTGAGAGAGCGTCAGCTCATTCCCATTAAACTAGATATTGTTAAGAAGAAAAAAACCCGCATTAAATTGACAAAAATAATTGATTTTACCAGAGACTTGTGCGAATTACTGGAGGGTGGGCTACCTCTTGATCGTGCCTTAGAAATGTTGGCTCTCTCTGAAGAGAAGCTAGAACTGAAAAACCTTATTATGGAGTTAGTAGAGGCCATAAAAGGAGGTAAGAGTTTTTCTGAGGCATTAAGTGACTATCAATATGTGTTTGGTCGTTTTTACATCCAGATGATTAGGGTAGGGGAGGCCGCTGGCACTTTACCTACCACACTTAATTTAATTGTGCACTATCTGGAAATGCAACAACAGTTAAAGGAGCAAATAATCTCTGCCTCCATTTATCCTTCTATTTTACTCACAGTGGGTATCATTTCATTACTGGTCTTATTAGGTTATGTTGTACCTCGTTTTTCTCAGATTTTTCTAGAGCTACATCAGGAAGTTCCTGTTTTTATGAAATTTCTTTTAGCTATTGGTTATTTCTTAAACCACTATGGATGGATTTTTCCTGTGCTTCTTATTTTTATTTTATTAGGGTTTAGACAATGGACTAGTAAACCTGAGGGAAGGTATAAATGGCATGAGACCCTTTTGAAGATAGGTTATTTAAAAAATATTCTGGTTAAGATAGAGATGATAAAGTTTACTAGAACTATGGGGATTTTGCTTAAAGCAGGAGTAGGAATTCTGGAGGCCTTAGACACAGCTAAAGAAGTAATGGGTAATGAAGTGCTCAGAAAAATAACAGGTCAACTTAAACAAGAAATCCGCCGAGGGAAAACATTGAGTTTTTGTTTTAGACGTCCTCCCTTTCCAGCCAAAATGGCTACTATTTTAACAGTGGCTGAAGAGACAGGTGACTTAGGGCAGGGATTTCTCAATATAAATCGCATTTTTGAAGAAGAATTAGGACGTATTTTTAAACGGGTGCTAAGTCTCATAGAGCCGGTGATTATTGTGAGTATGGGTGTTATTATTGGTAGCATTATTTTTACTATGTTTTCAGCTATTATGGGTATTAATGAGATTAAATTCTAAGGCATTTACTTTATTAGAACTAATTGTGGTCCTGTTTATCATTTCATTGCTAGTTACCTTTACTCTTCCCCGTTTTTCTAAATTACTTTTAAAGTTAGAACAGAAGCGTTTTATCTATCATTTTGTGGACACACTTTCCCTAACAGCATCCAATGCCCTTGGTACGCATCAACTTTGTATTTTTTTCATTGATGGAGATAAAAGAACTTATGGTTTTGGAAAGAAAGAATATCCTATTCCAGAAACAGCAGAAATTTATGCTAGGGGAATGAGAGAAGATAAAGGGGGAAAATATTACATATACTTTTTCCCAGATGGGACAGCCAATCAAACAGATATTGATATTATTTACAATAGAAAAAAATATAATATTACCATTAATCCTTTAATATCTACTATTAAATGGAAGGAAGTTTAATGGTTTTTAAAAATAAAGGTTTCACCTTGCTGGAGGTTTTAGTAGCTGTATTCATTATGGTTACAGTGCTGGGAGTGCTTATGGGTGTGATAGGACAGAATTTTAGACTTTTAGATAAAGCCTTAACGGCATTAAGAGAAACTCACATTTTAAACCAGGTAGCCCACCAAATTATTCAAACTGGAGACATAGAAGAAGGTGAAACTACTAGAGAATGGGACAAAAAGGAGTGTAAGGTAGTTACCACCAGAATAGAAGAATATAGAGATATTTCCCTTTATAAAGTTTGCATTACCTTAAATCAACGTATCCTTTGTTTTCTTCACTATCCAGGTAGCAATTTTGGTGAAAAAAACCCTCTTTTTGAAAGAAATGATTAAAGAGCAGGGGTTTACTTTATTAGAATTACTTATTTCCTTATTTCTTTCTACTTTAGTAGCTATTACTCTAGCTATGGCTCTACGTTTTAGTTTAGGAGTGTGGTGGAGAGGAACCGATAAGCAACAGATGGAAATCAATTTTTTTAAATTGACCTATCTGTTAGAAAAACAATTGCGTTATGCGGGTAATATTAAATCAACTTTTTTTCATAAAGGGATTTTTAGTGGAGACAAAACAAGTTTAACCTTTACTACCGATTATTCTCTGCTTACCCCAAACAGGGCTAGTCCTGTTTTGGTAAGATATGCGTGTTTGGAAAATATAATTTCTTATCAAGAAATGCCCTTTACTAATATGGGAGAAATAAATGAGTTTTTGAAGGAAATAGAGGTAATTACACCCATTCAATTGGAATTGCCTGTTCAATGTGGTTTTTTTTATATTAAGAATGATGATATTAAAGAAACTTGGTTAAAAGAAAAACAATCCCCAGATGCCATCAAGATGGAAGCAGAACTTAGGGGAGAAAAATACCAATTTATCTTTTGGTTAAAATGATTTTTAAAAATAAACAACAGGGTAGTATTTTAATTTTTTTATTATGGATAATTGCGGTTATTTCTTTTATTGTTAGCCAATTTGGGCGAGAAGTGCGGCTAAAGGCATTAGAGGCCAGAAATATTATTGAAGCAAGAAATGCCTATTTTACAGCTTATAGCGCAGTGCAAGAGCTAATGATTAGATTAACTTTACCAGATGAGGATGAAAGAAAGGTTTTTTCTGGAGATGAGATAGAGCTTGATATTAATAATGAGAAGGTGAAGGTTAAAATCCAAGATGAAGAAAGAAAGATAAATATTAATATGATAGATGCACAGCCACTTATTGATCTTTTGACCAAACAATTAAAACTTTCTCAAGAGAAAGCAGAGGAGATAGCAGACTGTGTTTTAGATTATAGAGATGGGGATAATATTCCTAAACCTCATGGAGCAGAAGAAGATTATTATTTAGCATTAAAACCCCCTTATAGACCTGCTAATGCTTCTTTTAAAACCATAAATGAATTATTGTTTGTAAAAGGCATTACCCCAGAAATTTTTTGGGGAAGAGAGGAAGAAGGAGAAGAAGGGAAAAAATGGATACCAGGTTTATATGATTTTTTGACAGTTTATGGTAAAAGTGTTAATCTCTCTGCTATATCTTCAGAAGGGGAAAATAAAGAGAAAAAGGAAGAGCTTATTCAAGGTCATTACTATCGTTTTACTTGCCAGATAAGAGGTGTTATTTTTGTGAGTATTTATAAATATATGGGAAATAGAAAATATTTGTTAGAGTACTGGCATGAATATTATAAACCTAAAATATCCTAAACATATTATTATTGCTCTTTTGAAAGAAAATTCTACCGAGGTAGTTAGACTTAAAAAGAGACCTTGGCAAAAATGGGAAATTTTTAAAAATGAGACTTTTGAAGCTTCCTGGCCTGAGGTTATACCTGAAGTAATAGAGGGGGTTGAGAGAAAAAAAACAGCTATTTTATTACTGGTATTAAGAGACAGATATCAAGCCCATCAAGAAACCTATCCAAAAACCGTGGGTGAGCATTTAGAGGATGCCGTCCGGTATGATTTAGATGAGATATTTCTGTCTGGAGAAGATAATACAAATTTTATATTAGGCAAACCTATTGAAACACAAGATAACGTAGTAGTGCCCATTTTTTCTCAAACCAAAGAGCAATATCAACTGTTAACCCAAAACTTAGAAGGTTTTTTACAGGTGTGTATTCTGCCTGCAGCTCAGTTTTATCCTTACTTAGGGGATGAAGTAAAAGATTCTATTGTATTATCTCCCTTGAATCATAAAAGATTTGAAGTAGCAGTTTGCGCTGATGGAAGTTTGAGAGATGTATTTATATTGGAAGAAGACAATATAGATTATTTTAAAACTTACATTACTTCCATTGGGATAGAGAATATAGTTTGTATAGGTTCAAAAGCACCTGATTTTTTAAAAGGCTTAAAAATAAAATTTCTTAGTATAGATAGTGCTTTATTGAAGAAAGTTGGTGATTACATTGCTAAACAAGAAGTGATAAAGGGATGGCCTCAAGATTTGCGATTGAAACCTAGCAAAATTGTTCTGGGTTACATCCTTTTGGCTATTTTGGTAGGAATTTATGCAATTTATCCTATTTTCCTATCTTTTGAGCATAAACATTTGATTAAACAATTTCAATTGGTTTCCCAAGAACTTCAAAAGACAGAGAAGGAATGGAGGCCCATAGAACGCATCCAAAAAGAAGTAGAGGAATTAAAAGCCTTTAATAATAAATTAGAGCACGTCAAGCAAGAAGTGGTCTCGCCTCTTAAAGTATTAAAAATCTTGACAGAGACTACACCTAATGATACTTGGATTTCATATTTTGACTTGAAAAAAAAGACTATAATAATTAGGGGAGAATCTGGTTCAGTGGTAAATTTTTTAGAGACCATTTCAAAGGTGCCTGCATTTCAAGAGGTGAAGCTCCTGTCTCCAGTGAGAAAAAAGGCCAAAACACAAAAGGAATTATTTAATATTCAAATAAAGTTGAAATGAAATTAATAACTCAATTTAGATACTTACTTAAAAACAAAGAAAAAAGATATCTAATCATAGTGATTTCTTTGGTTTTTCTGGGAGTAATTATTTTCCATATCAAATGGGTTTTACCTCTTCAGACAGAAATTAATATTTTAAGAGAAAAAATAAACTCTAAAAAGGCACTCATCCAAAAATATAATGAACAGATTAGCTATTATAAACCCAAGCTTTCTTCCCTTAAGAAGGAGTTGAGAGAATTAAAAATAGAGAGGGAAAAATGGTTTTCGGCACAGGAACCTTATAAGTTAGCTGCATCCATTGAACAGAAGTTGAAACCGTTAGCAGAAGAGGGAGAGCTTGAGATAAATAATTATCAGGTTCTTGGTGAAAAAGAAAGAGAGGGATTTAAAGAGATAAGAATTCGTTTTGACCTTAAGACTCATATTAGAGGGATAACTGAACTCTTAGAGAAAATAGAAGCCCTTAAAGGAATTTACATTAGTGAATTTAGCATCACAAAGCTCCGTTATGGTATCAAAAAATATGATTTACGGGTGAGGTTAGTATGTGCAAAATTAGTCTATGGTTGATAGTATTCATTGTTATAATTTTGAGCAATTGTCCTCCTATTGTTTCTGAAGTTATTAATCAAGACCCTCCTTCAAGGCAAATAAGAGTTTCTCCTAAGGAACCCCGTCCAGAAAAAAAGGTAGAACCTTCACAAGAAAAAAAGATGCCTACAGAAAGGATAAAGAAGAAAGGAGGACCACAAAAGATTGAACTCAATTTTGAGGGAGCTCCTTTGACAGAAGTCATCCGCGTTATTTTGGGAGATTATTTAAATAAAAATTATACTGTCCAACCCAATTTGAATCCAGGTTTGACCTTGTTTATTAGAGGTAAATATACTGACACCGAATTGTTCAATTTCCTACGCCAGGCCTTAAATTTAAATAATATTGACATCATAGAAAAGGAAGGGATGTATTTTCTTGTCCGTAAAGAAAAAGCTGCTCAATTTGGATTGACTATTGTTAAAGGAAAAGAGCAGTTAGAAAAGATGAAAGAGCCAGCCATTCTTATTTATCGGCTCTCTTATATTGAGCCAGAAGTAGCTTTAAAAACCATAAAGCCCTTTCTTTCATCCGGGTCCCCTACAGTGGTAAATAAAGCCATTTCTGGAATCATTCTTGCCGATGAGGTAGAAAATATTAAGACTGCTTTAAAGCTCCTTCAGACCCTTGATAGTTTCTTATTAAAAGATGTTTATATAGAAACCATTCCCTTAAAAAATATGGATGCTGAGACAGTAGTAGAAAAGGTCAAAAATGTCTTTTCTGACTTAAGTATTTTAAAAAATAACCCTAAATTGAAGGAAAATACCTTGATTATGCCTATTGAAAAAACTAATTATGTTTTGGTGGTAACCCTTAACCCTGAGCTGCTTTCTGAACTGAAGAAATGGATAGAAGTTTTAGATAGCATCAAGATTACCGAAGAACAAAATCTCTATGTTCGTTTTATTGAAAATGGGTTGGCTAAAGACATTGCCGATATCTTAAATGAAGTTTATGAAACAGGAGTAGCAAAGATCTCTGAGAAAGCCACTGAGACAACTGCCAAAACTGAAAAGAAAAAGATTGTGGCGGCAAAGCTTCCATCTCAAGGACTACCTAGTGGACAAGTAACTGGAAAAATAAAGATTATTGCTGACGAAATAAACAATGCCTTGGTCATTTTGGCCACCCCTCAAGATTACAAAATTATAGAGAGGGCCATTAAGGCCTTAGACATTATGCCTAGAGAGGTATTGCTTGAAGTATTAGTGGCAGAAGTGAGCTTAAGAGGAAGTATAGAGCAAGGTGTTGAATGGTGGTTGAAAAAAAGGGGAGTGGATGTAGGCAGAATGGATGTTTCTTTTGGAGGAGAGCCACCTAAACCTGAGGAGTTCAAACCCTCTCAAGCCCTTTCCCTTTATTTTGGCAGTCTTTCAGAAAATGTGCTTTCACTTTTAACTTTGCTATCTGATATCTCTGAAGTGAATGTGATTGCCTCCCCTACGGTTTTGGCCATAGACCATAAAGAGGCGAAAATTACAGTAGGCGGAGAAGTGCCCACTGTTAGTTCAACAATAACTGGTATAGAAGCTACGGCTGGCCAAGTTGCTGCTAGCATCCAATATATGCCTTATGGAACAATCTTGACTGTTACTCCCCACATAAGTTCTGCAGGGGTAGTGAGGATGGAGGTAAAACAAGAATTTAGTGATGTGGCTAAGACAAAAGTGGCGGGGCAGGAAACATACGAAAAATTTACTAGAGAGGTAGAAACCAATTTGGTAGCTAAAGATGGTCAAACAGTAGTTATAGGAGGTCTTATCCGGACCAAGATAGATAAGACTAGATCCGGGATTCCTATTCTTATGGACATTCCGATTTTAAGATATTTATTTAGTTCAAATACTTACAAAAGAGAAAAAACTGAGGTTTTAATATCTATTACTCCTCATGTCATAAAAAGAGGAAAGACTGCTGTTCAAGTAAGCGAGGTATTTTTGGATAAGGTAAAAGGGCTGAAGAAACTGTTAGAAAAAAAATAAAGCTGAATACTCCAAAAGAATTTAACTTGAACATTCCCCAAAATTTAGGCGTTAATCTTTAAAAACATTCCTGTCTGCCCTGTCTGCCGACAGGCAGGCGACAGGCAGGGATGAATTAAGGATTTTTGGCGTTCCATAAGTGGAATAAGAAAAAAGCACACTTTAACTTCACCAACCTATTTATAGCTTAGCAGATTGCTCCGTTAAGCCATCAAGACCAAGCCCTTTCAGGGTGGCTTTCGCCAGTCTTGATGGCACTCCGCAATCTGCTTTTTAAAAAGTAGATTTGGTTGAAGCAAAAAAGTTTTTTCTTTAAGGGACTATTTTTCTGTCAAGCCTGTCTGCCCCTGCCCGCAGGCAGGCGGGGACAGGCAGGGAGGAGCGCAGCGAGCTGCGGAATGCAGGCGAGCCTGCCCGACCGCAGGCGGGCGAGCACTCCTTGACAGCCCCAGCTCTAAATAAAATATTTGTATGGTTGCGGTCGGTTTTTTGACCGCAACCCTTAAAAAATGTTTTTTTATAATGTTATGGCTTAAAATTAAAAACAATTTTATACTATGCGTAAGGTCAGTTACTATATTTGACCGTTTTCTTTTAAAGTTATTACTGTTTTGAAGAACTTACCTTTCTTTTTAGAAAGCCTTTAAAAATTCTGGGGAAAGTCCTAAATTTAACCCCTTGCATTTTAAAAAAGTTTGTGCTAGGGTTAGGCTGACCTCATAAGAAGATTGAGACAAAGTTGATAAGGGATATTGATTATCTTCAAAGATTATCCAAGCAGATTCGGAAAGATATTTTGATAATGCTCCATAAGGCTGGGTCAGGGCACACAGGAGGTTCACTTTCTGCTGTAGAATTGTTAATTGCTTTGTTTTGGGGTAAATTAAGGCAAGACCCTAAAAATCCCCATTGGTCAGAAAGAGACAGATTCGTTTTATCTAAAGGACACGCAGCTCCTGCCCTTTATGCTATCCTTGCTCATTTGGGTTATTTTCCTAAAGAAGAGTTATTTCACTTACGAGAGTTGGGGGCTCGGCTACAAGGTCATCCTGATTGCAAATTTACACCAGGCATAGAGGTACCAACCGGGTCTTTAGGACAGGGTTTATCTATGGCCAATGGGATGGCTATAGCTACCCGTTTGGATAAACTGTCTACTAGGGTGTATGTCCTTTTGGGTGATGGTGAGGTTCAGGAAGGCCAAGTATGGGAAGCGGCAATGTCTGCAGCCCATTATAAACTTGATAATTTATGTGCTATATTGGATAACAATGGTCTTCAAATAGATGGTTGGGTAAAAGACGTAATGCAAATCGAGCCTCTTGCTGCCAAATGGAAGGCTTTTGGTTGGACAGTAATAGAGATTGATGGACATGATTTCAAACAGATTTTTGAAGCTTTAGATAAAGCGGAAAAGATAAAAGAAAGACCTACAATCATCATTGCTCATACTATAAAAGGGAAGGGAGTATCATTTTTTGAAAATCAGGCCAAATATCATGGTGTAGCACCGAATACAGAAGAGTTGGAAATGGCTCTTAAGGAATTGGAGCATTAGGGGGAGAATATGAAAAAGGCAAGTACGCGTGAGGCTTATGGTAAGACCTTAGTGGAATTAGGAGAAAAAAATAGAGATATTGTAGTGTTGGATGCAGACCTTTCTGGCTCTACTAAAACACAGATGTTTGCTCAGAAATTTCCGGAAAGGTTTTTTAATATGGGAATTTCCGAACAAGATATGATGGGAACAGCTGCGGGATTAGCTGTTGCAGGTAAAATTCCCTTTGCTAGCACCTTTGCCATCTTTGCCACTGGACGAGCTTGGGAACAAATAAGGCAATCCATTGCCTATGCTGGATTAAATGTAAAAATCGTAGCTAGTCATGGTGGAATTACGGTAGGAGATGACGGTGGTTCACATCAGGCCTTAGAAGATGTAGCTTTGATGCGTATTCTGCCTAATATGACTGTTATTGTTCCAGCAGATGCCATAGAGATGGCTCAGGTAATTAGAACTATTACTGAGGAGTATTATGGACCGGTATATGTGAGGAGTTCCCGCATCGCCTTTCCTGTAATTTATGAAAATAAAAATTATTCTTTTAAAATAGGTAAAGCTGATATTGTTAGAGAAGGAGACGAACTTACTATTATTGCTATGGGGTTAATGGTTCATCATGCCCTCGCTGCTGCTTCTCTTCTTGCCCTTGAAGGAATAGAAGTTAGGGTAATTAATATGTCTACCATAAAGCCCATTGATGAGGAAATAATTATTGATTCAGCACAAAAGACAGGGCTTATAGTTACAGTGGAAGAACATTCTATAATAGGTGGTTTAGGGAGTGCAGTGTGTGAGGTGGTTTCGGAAAAATATCCTGTACCAGTGAAAAGAATGGGTATCAAAGACCGTTTTGGCATCTCAGGAAAGCCTGAAAAATTGCTTTCTTATTTTAAACTTACTCCCCAAGATATTGCTCAGGAAGCCAAGAAGCTGTTAAACAACAAACCTCGATTATTACGAGCTGCTAATTAAGGCTATCTTAAGCAGTATAGGAACTTTTTATTCTAGTTACAGATATCTAAGAGGCATTTTTTTTGCTAATTGAAGAAAATTTTTGTAGGCTTAGAGGATAAATATGAGGTTTGGAAGCAAAGTTAAAATTTTAGGTATGGTTTTAGCAGGCGGTAAAGGGGAAAGGCTTTATCCACTTACCCAACATCGGACAAAACCAGCTGTTCACTTTGGGGGCATTTATCGTTTAATAGATTTTGTTTTAAGCAATTTAGTAAATTCAGGTGTTTATTCTGTTTATGTATTAACTCAATACAAGGCCCAATCCCTCCTTCGTCACCTTCAGCATGGTTGGGTAAGCACCTATCCCATGAATAGTTTTTTTATTTTACCTGTGCCTGCCCAAATGAGAGTGCGGGAGACCTGGTATTTAGGCACAGCAGATGCAATTTATCAAAATATCTATCTTATTAAACAGTTTAAGCCTGACTTGGTTGCTATTTTTGGCGCAGACCATGTATACTTTATGGATATTCGTCAAATGATTAATTTTCATTTAGAAAAAAAGGCAGATGTGACTGTGGCTACCATCCCTTATCCTATTACTGAATGCCAACGATTTGGAGCAGTAGTGGTAGGAGAAGACTGGCAAGTTAAAGAATTTCAGGAAAAAGTGCCTAATCCCACACCTCTACCAAGCAATCCTCAAGAAGGGTTAGTATCCATGGGAAATTATATTTTTAATACTGAGGTGCTTTTTGAAGAGTTAGAAGTTGACGCTGAGGACGTAAATAGCTCCCACGATTTTGGTAGAGATATCCTACCCCGAATTTGCAATACCAGACGTGTTTTTGCCTATGACTTTCGCCAGAATAAAGTTCCTGGGATTCAAGGAAAAAATGTCTATTGGCGGGATGTAGGGACAATTGCAGCTTATTATGAAGCCAATATGGATTTGAAGAATCCATTACCAAAGTTAAATCTTTATAACCCTCAATGGCCGGTACGTTCAGTGAAATACCATGATCCACCGGCAAAGGTAGTGATTGATGCCCATGGACGAATTGGCCATTTAGAAAATAGCCTTATTGCTGGTGGTTCTATTGTTAGTGGAGGATGGGTGAGAGATTCTATCATTGGACGGAATGTATTTGTCAATAGTCGTGCCCTGATAGAAGAGTCAATTATTATTGGTAATGTGACCATTGAAGAAGGAGCCCAGATTAGGCGGGCAATTATAGATGAAGGAAATGTTATTGGGCAGGGAGAACAAGTAGGATATGATTTAAACAAAGATGCAGAAAGATTTTATCTTGATCCCATTTTAAAAGTTGTAGTAGTTAGGAAAAAAATGGAATAGTAAAAAGGAGTCTTTCAAGTTAGGTTAGCTAGATCAGTTTTTAAGGTATAAAGGGCAAGTTGTCTATGGTGAATCTACAACAATGATTTGGATATCCATTACATTAGTGCCAGTAGGTCCGGTGATGAAAAGTCCTCTTATTTTTTTAAAAAAGTTATAAGAATCATTGTTTTCTAAAAATCTCTCTGGATCAAGCCCTAAATCTTTAGCTTTATGAACAGTATCTCCATTCACTATTGCCCCAGCCGCATCAGTGGGGCCATCAGTGCCATCACTTCCTGCTGAAAGTAAAGTAATTCCCTTTTTGCCAGCGATTTCTAAAGCAAAGGCAAGGGCTAGTTCGGTATTTCTACCCCCTATGCCTGGTCCTTTTACAGTAACTGTAGTCTCTCCTCCGCTGATAAGAAAGAGAGGAAGATTAGGGGATGTTTTTTGGGTTTTTAATGCCAAATTAGCCAGAAATTTAGCTACTTCCCTAGCTTCACCACTAAGCTCTGCACTAATTATTTGGGCATTAAAACCAAGTTTAACTGCCTGATGTTTAATGGCCTGGAGTGCCTTTTTGTTGTTTCCTACGATAATATTGGTTACTTTTTTAAAGACCGGGTTGTCTTTCTTTAAAGTTTCAGGAATTATTCCTTTTTCACCTTTTCTCAAAAGGTCTAAGACGCTAGGTGGGACTTTTTTAAAAAGATTAAATTTTTTTAAGACTCTCAAGGCATGTTTATAAGTAGTTTCATCAGGAGCCGTAGGTCCTGAGGCGATGGTCTCTAAACGATCCCCGATTACATCTGAAAGTATAAAAGAAATAATTCTAGCCGGATAGCAATGTTCAGCCAATCTTCCTCCTTTGACTCTTGAAATGTGTTTTCTTACAGTATTAAGTTCTTCTATATCAGTTCCTGCTTTAAGCAAAAGTTTTGTTACATCCTTTTTTTCTTCTAAGGTTATTCCCTTATATGGGGCAACTAGCAAAGCCGAACCACCTCCAGAGATAAGACATAGCACCAGTGTTTTCTCTGTAGCATTTTTTTTCAAAAGCTCTATCATTCTATTTGTGGCCTTTAGTCCATTTTCATCTGGTATGGGGTGTGCGGCTTCCTCGATTTTTATATTTTTCAATGTTCCACCATGTCCATATTTAGTAATTACCAAACCATTAGTAAGCAAATCTCCCAGTGATTCTTCCACTGCTAAAGCCATTTGATAAGCTGCTTTCCCAAAACCAATAGTTAAAAGTGTTTCATATTTTCCTGTTTTATATTCAGACAAAACTTCACCTATATAGTTCTTCACTCCAGTATGAGGATCTACTGATTTTAATCCAGCAAAAAATAAATCTTTTAAGATATGTTTATAATCCATATAAAATTAATCCTTATTATCTTCTTCTACTGTCTCCAACAATCGGTCAAAAAAGTCAGGAATAGCCGAGACTATCCGGCTCCAGTTAGGAATAAGAGGAATGCCTAAGGGGTCTTCCAAAATTTGTTCCCCAGCAATGGTGACACTATTGGCAAATTCTTCAACAGCTAATGCTTCTCCGTGTCTATCAAAGTAAAGAGAGTTTATCAAGGCATCGTTGTGATATTTTCTCAGGGCAGTTTGTGCTTCTCTTACATAAGTTGCTTTTAGTGTTTTAAAAAAACCTTCTGAAAAAATTACCCCCTCACTTGCTAAGGTTCTAAATAGGTTTTTGGCAATATCCACAGTCATTTTTAAAAGTCCCCTTGAAGCATTTTTAGGAAAGATTTCCTGATGTTTGTGCTCATAAGTGTCAGCCAGGTCTACCTGACAAATGTTTCTTAAAGAGCAATTTCTGTAGACTTCTCCTAAGACACCAATCTCTAGTCCCCAATCTCCTGGAATCCTATTTCTCCAGGCTAGACTAGCAGTCATAGCAAATTCGCCTGCTAAAAGATAACGAAAGCTATCCAAGTAAAGAAGAAAAGGAGTGATTCCCAAGGTTTTCATTAAGGCGCGGATAAGAGGAGTAACAAACAGACGTGTTACTCGCCCATGGAGGCGGTCAGTAACTCGACTATAATAACCCTTACAAAATTCGAAATTTAAGCTAGGACTGGTCACAGGATAACACAATCTGGTAAGTATTTCTTTATTATAAGTTAAAATATCACAGTCATGACAAACAATGATCTGAGATTTCTCAGAAGCTAAAACATAGCCGTAAGCCATCCAAGTACCCAATCCTTTTCCTCTTTCCCAGCAGCAGAATTCCTCTCCTAATTTTCCATAAAGACTTTGCATTCTTGGTCCATCATTCCAAATAATAGCAGTTTTTTGGGGCAAACGTGAAAAGAATTTTTTGGCAAACAGAAATTCTTCCTTATTTGCTTGGTCTAAACTGATTATAATTTGTTCTATATAAGGAACTGTGCAAAGTTCATCAATAATTTTAGGTAAGGCATTTCCTTTAAGCTCACTAAAAAGAGAAGGTAATACCAAGGCAATAGGACGATGCTTTGTATATTCTATTAGCTCATTCTCTAAAATTTTTTCATTATCTCGGTTTAAACGATGGAGGGTAGTAATGACCCCATTTTGAAAAAAATCGCCCATATCTACCTCCTTAAAATGTTATATATTGCTTCAGACCATCCTCCGGGCCCTATTCTTTGAGTATAGTAAACATTTTCTAAATCGCACACTTGGTATTTTCCTGATTTTCTTCTTACCACTACTGGAATATCCACTTCTTTTAACATAGGAATATCATTTGGGCTATCTCCAATGCCAACAGAGATAATCGTCTTATGAAGATAAGTTTGTTGATAAATAGACTTTAAAATTTGAACTGCCTTACCTTTATCACTTCCCCAGCTAATACTATAAAATCTATTTCCTTTGGTAAGTTTAAGCCCATATTTTTTAATCGCTTCTTCTAGCAAAAAAAATTTATACTTATCGTTTTTGAAAATAAATGGTTCTGAATATTCTCGCTGGGCAGCCAATTTTGCTTCTTCTAAAGGTAAGCCACTAAGTTTGGAAATCTCCTTAGCTTCCATTTGAGAAAAACCTTTTATTTGGAAACCTAATCGGTTCAAGATTTCTTGAAATTTCTTTTTTATAACCTCATGAGGTTTGCCTATTTCAATTACCTGGTATTTATCTATCACTTTATATTCAAAATCATGAAGATTGAGCTTTGTTTTTGGAATAAATATGGCACCTCCATTTTCAGGAATAAATGGGTAAGTCATAATATCCATTTTTTCTCTATATAATTCCATTTCAAACCATGTCTTACTAGAACACAAAATGAGGGGAATTTCTTTTTCTTTCAGAAACTCAATAGCCTCAGTGGCTTCTTGGAAACTATAAGTATCCTCATCTAGTAAAGTTCCATCTAAATCAGAAAAAATAAGATACATCAATTTTTCTGGCATAAATTGAGTTTTAACCTAGGAAAGGGAAATTAGCAAGAAAAAATTCTTAGTTGGTTGTCTTTGTTAATAAAACCTTTTATATTAAATTTATCAAAAAAATTAAGAAGGATAATATATGCTAAAACTTGTTTTTCTGGATGGAAATACGGTAGGAGATGTAGATTTAAGTGGTTTAAAAAGATTTGGTGATTTAGAAGTATTTCCCTTGACTAAAAGCAATGAAGTATCCTCTCGGATTAAACAGGCTGATATTGTGATTACTAATAAAGTGAAAATAGACAAAGAAGCAATGAGACAAGCAACTAAACTAAAGCTTATTTGTATTGCCGCTACAGGAACAGACCATGTTGATTTAGCTTATGCTAGAAAAAAAGGAATTGTGGTTACTAATGTAGCGGGGTATTCCACTCAAAGTGTAGTCAATGTGACTTTTGCTATGTTTTTTTATTTGCTTACCCATCTGCGATATTATGATAATTATGTCAAAACCGGAGAATATGCCAAGAGTGACATATTTACTAATTTAGATGAACCTTTTTGGGAGCTCCAGGGCAAAAGATGGGGAATTATAGGCCTAGGAAACATAGGCACTGCTGTAGCTAGAGTGGCCCGTTGTTTTGGTTGTGAAGTGGTTTATTATTCTACTTCAGGAAAACATGTTGATAAAGAATTTAAAAGGGTTTCTCTTGAAGAATTATTAAAATTCGCTGATGTGGTTTCCATTCATGCCCCTTTAAATACAAATACCAGAGATTTAATCACTTATTATGAATTAAAATTAATGAAAAAAACAGCTATCCTCTTAAACTTAGGTAGAGGGGGAATAGTAAACGAAAGAGATTTGGCTAGAGCATTGAACGAAGATTTAATTGCCGCTGCAGGCTTGGATGTTCTTGAAAGGGAGCCTATAGAGAAAAATAGTCCTCTTTTGAATATAAAAAACAAGGAGAAAATTTTGATAACTCCACATATTGCCTGGGCCAGTTTAGAATCAAGAAAAAGGCTTATAAACCAGATTATATTGAATATCCAAGCCTTTTTGGAAGGTAAAGAAAGAAATAAAATAATTTAAAATATAAAACTTATTTAATTTTATTAGCAAGTAGTCTAAACTTTTCTTTCTTTGTTTCCCATATTTTGAGAAGATATTCTTTTTGTTCTTCAAAGATTTGGGCTTGTTTTTCCACTAGTTCTTCGGCCTCCTGATTGCTCATACTCCATGTTTCCACAATGAAAGAGGCTACCCGTCCATAATAAAGGGGTTCCATTATATTTATCAAATTATGACGGTTAATTGGCCAGTAATGAAAAGTAGCAGCTAATTCATAAAGAATTCTGGCCCATATTTCTGTAGGTATATGGAATTTTTTAATGGGCAGTCTGGAGACTGTTTTGATCGTTTCATAAGTATCTGGATCAAGAATTTCTTTCCATAAAGATTTAAATTGCTTAAAGCCTATTTTAAAATAATATATTAATCTTTTTAAATCTATCTTAATAGGTTCGGGTTCCATAAAACTATAACAACCAAAGTTCTTCACTGTAACACTGTTTTTGATTTTTTTCCAATATGTTTCATGTTCTTCCATTAAGGAAAATAGAGTCCACATGACTTGGCGAAACATAGGACCTAAATGAACAGCCGGGTCTTTAGCCTCGTGAACTTTCACTCCCAAACAAGCTTGACAGATTTCAAACTGGTTGAAGATAGCCTCAGTGGTCATCCAAATATCTACTCCAAAACGAGCTACATCTGTATCCCATACAGGCTGAGAAATGTAAAAATCAGCTACTTCTTTAGAGAAGGCAAAATCGCCACCAATAGGTTGGCGAATCCTTTTGCCATATAAAGCCCTGATTAAGTAATATACAATGTTGTTAGTAATAGTGCCATCATATTTATGTCTGATATAGACTGGTGCCACAAACTGATAGCCATTTTCCAAAACTGGTTCTATAAGAGATTTTATCCAATTTGAGGTAATGCTACGTATGTCAGCATCCACCACTGCACAGGCCTTTACATCTAACCAAACAGCCGCTTCAAAAATAGACCTTAAGGCACTGCCTTTACCTGCTGGTCCCCGATAAATTGAAACAATCTTTTCCTGCCAGGGCTTTAATTGAACATCCTTTACTACTTCACGAGTATCGTCAGTAGAACCTCCATCAGCGATAAAAACCACATTCCTCATATGATTAAAGTGTTTATGTAAACCTTCACTCACTGTTTCAATCACATGAGCGATGGTTTTTTCACTATTATAACAAGGTATGCCCACTAAAATATCACTCTTCTCAATTTGTTCTATTCTCTTTCGGGTATAATCTCTAAGGGCAGACTTATACATCTTTTATTCTAGTTTAATAAAAAATTAGCTTTTTGTCACTAGTTAAAAGGGATACTTTTTTGATAGTGGATTTGGGGTTACTAAACAATTACATTTTTTCTTCAATTTTTTTACATAAATATTTGACTTCGCGGCTTAAAAACTCTCTTTTTTTTATTTCCTTCTCTATTGAATTAAGTGCATTGAGAATACTACTATGATGGCGACGGAAGTTTTTTCCCAATTCAGTCAAGGAGAGATTCAAATATCGTTTTGCCAAATATATAGCAAGTTTCCGGGGAATAATGATTTGTTTCTGACGGGATTTAGAAATTAGGTCTTCACAGTTTATCTTGTAATGCTGACAGACCAGTTTTTTTATTTCACTTAAATTAATTTTAGAAGTTCTGGGAGTAAACATTTCTCTTACTTCTTTAGCTAGGTCTAAATCAATAGCACGTTTTTGAAGAAGAGAACGTGCTTTAATATTATTAATAGCACTTTCTAAACGCCTTACATCGCCATCTATATGTTGAGCTAAATACTCAAGTACATTTTCAGGTATCAACACATTTTTTCCCTTGGCCTTCTTTCTCAAAATTTCTAACCGCATTTTAAAATCCGGTGGGTCAATAGGGACCATCAAACTACTCTCTATCCGAGATCTTAATTCTTTTTTAAGACCCGGGATATTTTGAGGATAAATAAGACTGGTAAAAACCACCTTTTTTCTTCTCTCCCATAGCACATCCAGAGTGTAATTCAACTCTGTCTGAATTTTTTCTTTTCCACTTAAAAAATGAATATTTTCCAAAATTAAAACATTGCAGTCTCTGCGGTATTTTTTTTTAAACTCATGTATGCGATGTTCCTTAAGGGCACTTACCATTTCGTTGGTAAAGTCTTCGGCAGTAATATAAAGAATTTTTGTGTATTTCCCAGAACTTATCATATGGTTGGCAATAGATTGAGAAAGATGGCTTTTTCCTAACCCCGTATCTGAACAGAAAAATATAGGTTGGTCAAGGTGGTCATTGGCTAAATTATAAGCAGCCGTGTAAGCATATTGATTAGTTCTTCCTACAATAAATTCTTTAAAAGTGAAATTTTCACAAAGCCGAGGATAAGCTAAAGGCAAAGTAGGTTGGGGAACAGCGATGGAAGTTTTCTTTTTGTTCTTTACTGTTTTGAAAATAACATCGTTATATTCTGGTGCATATTGCCTCCAGGCTTCCTTAAGGAAATGATAAAAATGTCTCTTTACCCATTGTAAAAAAAAGCTATTGGGACATCCCAAAATAATTCGGTCCCCTTCTGTTTTTAACAACACTAAAGGCTGTATCCAGATCTGAAATGAGTTAGGAGGCAAGGTTTGGGCAAGTTTCTCCTTTACTTTTTGCCAGAGATTATCTAATCCAGCTTGTTTAAAATCCATAGTCAAAACTTTTATCTTTTTAAAAAAGGAAAGTCAAATAGGCTAATAGAACGGATATCCTACTTGACAGATATTTAGGTTTTTTATTTGAGCTTGGAATATCAATCATTTCTTAATTATTGTGGTGGGAGTGCATATTTCAGTCTATTTTTTTTCAAGTTATATAGGGATGTTAAAAACGATAGTCTATTTTGGGGTAGTCTTAAACTTAAGTAACTCCTGTTTTCTCTTTTTTCTTTTAATTTTACTGAACATTCCCCAAAATTTAGGCGTTAATCTTTAAAAACATTCCTGTCTGCCCTGTCTGCCGGCAGGCAGGCAGGGATGAATTAAGGATTTTTGGCGTTCAATAAGTGGAATAAGAAAATCAAAATCAGGGGTTTGGTCTCCACATTTGACATTAAACTGGTCTGTCTGATTCATATGCGTAAAGCGTGAGGCGTAAGGAGTTTTTTAACACTTTACTTTTAACGCTTTACTCTTTACGGCTTTTTCTTTTAAAGTTATTACTGTTTTGAGGAGCTTACCTTTCTTTTTAGAAAGCTTTTAAAAATTTTAGGGAAAGTCCTTTTAATTTTAAGCTTTATTTTTTGAAAAAATTTTTACCTTTTTGAACTTCTTTTTTCCTAGCTGAATTAGGTAGGTTTTACCACTAGGAATTTCTGTTTCAGGTGACATTACCTTTTCTTGATTAATTTTTACCCCACCTTGTATGATTAGACGTTTTGCTTCTGAAGTACTGGAGGTAAAATGAGCTAGTTGAAGGAGTTTAGGAAGCCATATTTTCCCCTCAGGCCAGGAGATGGCTATCTCCTCAATTTTTTTCGGAAGCTTTTTATGTTTAAATACCCTCTCAAATTCTATCTCTGCCTCTTTTGCTGCCTTTTGCCCATGAAAACGAGTTACAATTTCTAAGGCCAATTGTTTTTTTACCTCTTTGGGATGTAAACTTCCTTTTTGGACTTTCTCTTTCAATTCAGAAATTTCTTTTAGAGAAGAATCACTGAGAAGTTCATAATACCGCCACATTAACTGGTCAGAAATAGACATGATCTTACCAAACATTTCCTGTGGAGGTTCGGTAATTCCAATATAATTTCCCAAACTTTTGCTCATTTTTTGCACACCATCTAAGCCTTCTAACAGGGGAAGTGTCATTACAACCTGAGGTTCTTGACCAAAGTCCCGTTGGAGTTCTCTGCCTACCAAAAGATTAAATTTTTGGTCAGTGCCCCCAACTTCTACATCGGCTTGTAAAGCAATAGAATCATATCCTTGAAGAAGAGGGTAGATAAACTCATGGATACTAATTGGCTGTTCATTCAAAAATCGCTTATGAAAATCATCTCTCTCCAACATTCGGGCTACAGTGTAATGAGAACAGAGTTTTACCACATCAATAGCTGACATTTTACTCAACCAGCTACTGTTGAAAACAACTTTAGTCCTAGTTGGTTCCAAAATCTTAAAAATTTGTTCTTCATAGGTTTGGGCATTAATTAAAACCTCTTCCCTGGTCAGGGCCGGCCTTGTTTCTGATTTACCAGAAGGATCACCAATCATAGCTGTAAAATCACCAATAAGAAAATAGACATCATGTCCTAATTCTTGGAAATGCTTTAGTTTCTGAAGTAAGACAGTATGTCCCAGATGAATGTCTGGGGCAGTAGGGTCAAAACCTGCTTTCACCTTTAAAGTTCGCTTTTTAGTATGAGCAGATATCAATTTTTGCTTTAATTCTTTTTCAGAGATAACTTCTACTACACCTCTTAAAAGCAGGTTTAACTCTTCCTCAATGCTCATTTGTAACCTCTATAATTCGTTTTACGGATTGTGTTTTACCAGATGAGGTATCTATGGTAACAACCACTCCTTGTAAAGAACAAGGACCTTTTTCTGGTTTAAATCTCTGTGGTAATTGAGTCAAAAACTTTTTTAGTGCTGTTTCTATTTTCATACCGATAACTGAGTATAGAGCTCCTGTCATTCCCACATCAGTGATATAACCAGTCCCTTGGGGAAGAATAGTTTCATCGGCTGTTTGAACATGGGTATGTGTTCCTAAAACAGCACTTATTTTCCCATCCAAAAACCAACCCATAGCCTTTTTTTCTGAAGTAGCTTCAGCATGAAAATCTAATAAAATAATAGGTGTAATTGGCCTCATATTTTCTATAATGGTTTCTGCCACGCGAAAGGGACAATCTAAATTTTGCATAAATACCCGTCCTTCTAAATTTATTATACCTAATTTTAAACCTGAATGTAATGTGAATATAGTCCAACCTTTACCTGGAACACCAGGAGGATAATTAGCAGGTCTAAGAAGCCTGTTAGTCTGTTCTAAATAAGGTAAAATTTCCTTTTTTTTCCAAACATGGTTTCCAGAAGTAATTATATTAATTCCATTATCAAATAATTCCTCAGCAATTTTAGGTGTGATGCCCAAACCTCCTGCTGCATTCTCACCATTGGCAATAATACAATCTAATTTGTATTTTTCCCGAAGTTCCGGTAGCTTCTGATAAACTATTTTCCTTCCTGACTTTCCCACAATGTCCCCAATAAAAAAAATTTTAACTTCATCATTTGGCATAAGCAACGGCTCTTTTTTCTCTGATTACAAACACTTTAATCTGTCCAGGATAACGCACCTCCTGTTCTATCCGTTTGGCCACATCATGAGCCAATAGGGTAATGTCTTCGTCACTTAAAAGCTCACTTTCAACTATAATTCTTACCTCACGCCCGGCCTGAATAGCATAGGCTTTACATACCCCATCAAAACTCTGGGCAATTTTTTCTAGATTTTCTATCCTTTTTATGTAAGATTCTAAGGTTTCTTTTCTCGCTCCTGGTCTAGCACCAGAAAGTGTGTCAGCGGCTGAGACTAGAATAGCTAAAACAGTTTCAGGGGGAACGTCTTCATGATGAGCAGCTATGGCATGAACAATTGCCTCTGTCTCTCCATATTTTTTAGCTAACTCAGCTCCGATCAAGGCATGTGGCCCTTCCACTTCATGATCCACAGCCTTTCCTATATCATGAAGTAACCCCGCCCTTTTGGCCTCCTTAGGGTCAAGACCTAATTCTGAAGCCATAATTCCTGCCATAAAGGCCACTTCCATGGAGTGTTGTAATACATTTTGACCATAACTGGTGCGATATTTAAGTTTTCCTAAAAGTTTTACTATTTCAGGATGGAAGCCATGAATTCCCACATCAAAACAGACTTGTTCTCCTGTTTCACGAATAGCTGTTTCCACCTCTTGAGTTGTTTTGTTGACTACTTCCTCAATCCTTGCAGGATGAATTCTCCCATCAGCCACCAATCGTTCTAATGAAAGCCTGGCAATTTCTCGACGAATGGGATTAAAGCCCGAGAGGACTACTACCTCTGGTGTATCATCAATAATTACGTCAATACCGGTAGCTGCTTCTAAGGCCCGAATGTTTCTCCCCTCTCTCCCAATAATCCGTCCCTTCATTTCTTCACTGGGGAGAGGAACTACAGATACTGTCTTTTCAGCTACAAATTCACCCGCATAACGATTAATCGCCAAGGCTAAAATCTCCTTAGCCTTTTTATTGGCTTCCTCTTTTGCTTCATTTTCAATCTGACGTATTAATTTTGCTGCTTCATGTCTGGTTTCTTCTTCTACTTGCTTTAAAAGTAGTTGTTTGGCTTCTTCACTAGTCATTTGGGCTAAGGCCTCTAATTTTTGTCTTTCCTCTTGTAGCAACTTTTCATAAATAATCTTTCTTTCCTCAATATCCTTTTCTTTATTTTCTAATTCCTTTTCACGATGGTTTAAAGCATCCTCTTTTCTTTCTAAAATGGCTATTTTTTTCTCAAGTTGTTCTTCTCTTTTCAGTAATCTGTTTTCTAATCTTTGCAAATCTCTCCGTTTTTCTTTGGTTTCTCTCTCAAATTCACTCCGCATCTGGTAAAGAAGTTCCTTGGCCTGTCCAGAAGCTTCTCGCTGGATTTGTTTTGCTTCTTGTTTCGCCTCTTGGAGAATTTGCCTTGCTTCTTGTTTTGCTGAAAAAAACTCTTTTTTATAGAGATATTTTTGGAGAAACCAGATGACCACGCCACCTAAGATAAAGCTGATTAATCCTATTAATAGATATTCCACCATTTCAACTCCTTTTATCAATTACAAGTAGGACAAAAAGTGGATTAAAATAGGAAGAGATTTAATCTAAATATAGCTATTTAAGAAATCATGAAAAATATATTATAAACCCTCCTTGGGGTTCTTAAGCATTCCTCCTGTTGAGGAGAGATAAAAATATATATAATCCACTTAGCCCTACTTGTAATGTTTTATATTTATCCCGCAGTGCCGTGTTGGTAGAGTCTTTTGAACCTGTCTTCCGACAGGTGGGTACTCCATTACTCCTTTTGGCTTTTTCCTAAAAGGAAAGGCCATCCAGAGCAAGCGGGAGTTCCCAAGGTAATTAACGTCGGCCCAAAATCATCTACCTAATCACGCACACCGCAGGAATTTTTATCCCAAAAGTTATCAATTAAATTTATTAAATATGTAATTTTATGGTCTAATTTTTTAGTCAAATTTTCATAATTTTCTTTCAAATCCGAATACTCAAGAGCTATATTAAATGTAGCTAACAAACTTAAACTCAATCTATCTTTAAAGTGTTTTTGTCTTTGAATATCTGATAGATATTCGTTGACAAAATTAGTTATTTTCTCAATTTTCTCCGCAGGTTCTTTGGTCTTTACTAAAAATTCTCTTTCAAACAATCTAACTGGAATTATATTTTCCTTCATAAGCTTTCAATTTCTTCAATTTTTTCTATCAATGCCTGAATCTTTTGAGCCATCATTGTTTTTTCTTCTTGTATATCCTTCAATCTTTGTTCAAAATTTTTAACCTTTTCCTGAGCGTTTTTTAATTCCTCTAAAGTTTGAGCATGCAATTCCTTTAATTCTTTAAATTTTTGTAAAACTACTATGATTTTCTGCTCTAAAATTTCAAGATTATCCATTCCTTTTTTATAATAACCTGAATGGTAAGAAAGTCAAGTTGGGATAAAAAAACATATCAATCTTTACAGAATAATATAAAAAGTGTTAGAAAAAACAGATCAAGTGACTGAGGATATTGGACAGGTTATGCCTAATCGTCGAATTTATCTCAAAATGAAATCACTAAAAGAAGCACAAAGTATATTTTTTTCGGCTTTTAATTTTACAAATTTTTTGAAAACAGAAGTTATTTCTACTACTGAGTCTTTAAATCGGGTGACAGCTAAACCTATTTTTGCTAGGTTTTCCTCCCCTAATTTTCACTGTGCAGCCATGGATGGTTATGCAGTAAACGCAGAATTGACTTTTGGAGTAACTTTAGACCAGCCAAAGGAACTCACTATTGGAAAGGAGGTATTTGCCATAAATACTGGCTATCCTTTGCCTGATAATACCAATGCTGTAATTATGATAGAGAATGTAGTAGAAAAGGAAGGTAAAATAGAGATTAATAAAGCCGTTTATCCGTGGCAAAATGTGCGAAAAGTAGGTGAAGATATTGTGGCCACGGAATTGATCTTGCCACCCAATCATCGCATCACACCCTATGATATTGGTGCACTTTTAGAAGGTGGCATCTTTGAGGTTGAAGTGAAGGAAAAACCAAAAGTTATTATCATTCCTACCGGCAATGAGGTTGTCCCTATTGAAATAGCTCAAGATAGAGGGATTGAGAAGGGTCAGGTGATAGAATCCAATTCATGGATGCTTAGCTCTCTATTAAACACTACCAATGCCATTTGTGAAAAATGGCCAGTAGTGCCAGATGAGTTTAGACAATTAAAAACCACCATTCAGAAGGCAGTGGAATCTGATGCCCATTTGGTAATTATTCTTGCGGGTTCATCTGCTGGGAGTAAAGATTATACAGTCTTGGCTCTAGAAGAATTGGGCGAAGTTTTAGTCCATGGTGTAACTATTATGCCTGGTAAGCCTACCATTTTAGCAAAGGTAAATAACAAGCCTGTTATTGGTAATCCGGGTTATCCTGTATCATCAGTAATATCCTTTGAACAGTTTGTCCTTCCTATCCTTTCTCAGATGCAGGGTTTTGTCTATGAAGAAAGACCAAAACTAAAGGTCTTTTTGTCCTGCCCTGTTCCATCAAAGTTAGGTATAGAAGAGTTTCTCAGGGTCAAATTGGGACAAGTGGGGAAAAATATTGTTGCTACACCTATGCCCCGAACTGCTGGTTCTATAACCACATTGACCAAGGCACATGGAATAATTCGTATTCCTGCCCAAAGGGAAGGTATTGAGGAAGATGAACAGGTGGAGGCAGAACTCCTTGTTCCTCAGGCAGAAATTTTTAATACCATTGTTATCATTGGCAGTCATGATTTAACCATAGATTTGTTGACTTCAGAGTTGAAAAAAATAGACCCGTTTCTGAATATTTCTTCCAGTAATGTGGGTAGTTTGAGTGGATTAATGGCTATCAAAAAGGGTAGGGCACATCTAGCCGGAACTCACCTTTTTGACCCTGAGACAGGTATCTATAATCTCACTTATATTGATAGATATTTACCAGAAATACCTGTAAAGGTAGTAAATTTGGTTATTCGTCATCAAGGTCTAATTGTTCCTAAAGGTAACCCCAAAAAAATAAAGAGTATTGAGGATTTAACCCGTTCAGATGTCCTTTTTGTTAATCGGCAAAGAGGGGCAGGCACCAGGATTTTACTTGATTATAAATTAAAACAACTTAATATTAACTCTTCTCAAATTAAGGGCTATGACTGCGAAGAAATTTCACATATGGCGGTGGCGGTGGATGTATTAAGTGGCAGAGCAGATGTGGGTTTGGGAATTTATGCTGCTGCTAAGGCGCTGAATTTAGATTTTATTCCCATAGCTGTAGAAGAATATGATCTGGTAGTTCCTGAAACCCTTTGGGAAACAAAAAAGATTCAAACCATTTTACAATTAATTAATTCCCATAAATTTAAACAAGCAGTTGAGAAAATGGGTGGATATGAAACTAGTAAAACAGGTATGGTAAAACGATAATAATGCTTGAAGAGCATAAACCTTGTGCATTCCTAAAGACTTTCAAGTTAAAAGGATTTAAATCCTTTGCCCGACTTACTACTTTGCATTTCTCTCCTGGCATTTCAGTGATTGTAGGTCCAAATGGTTGTGGAAAGAGTAATTTGGTAGATGCCCTTAAGTGGGTATTGGGAGAACAGAGTTTTAAGTCCTTGCGCAGTAAAAGCTCAGAAGACCTTATTTTTAGTGGCAGTGAAAAAGCACCTCCTTTAAATATGGCAGAAGTCTCAGTGGTCTTAGAGCAGCATAATGCTTCAGAAATAATGCTTACTAGATGTGTATTTCGCTCAGGTGAAAATAGATACCTGCTAAACAAAAAACACTGCCGCTTAAAGGATATTAAAGATGTCCTATTAAATATGGGCTTTGGTTTGAAAAATTATGCTATCGTTGACCAAGGACAAATAGCTTATCTTTTAGAAATTTCACCTTTGGAAAAACGCCGTCTGTTAGAGGAAGCAGCAGGGGTCACTAAATATCGCGAAAAAAAAGAAGAAACTTTACACAAAATACAAGAGACAAAACAAAACTTGCTGCGTATAGAAGATATCCTGGGAGAAGTGGAAAAACAGGTAAAAAAATTAAGCACCCAGTCCAAAAAAGCTAAAAAATATTTGGAGCTTAAAAAAAATTTAGAAAAAGTGCATCTTTCTCTATTACTCAAGAGTTATCAGATAAAGACAGACAATATCTGTGAGAAACAAAAACAAATTGAGGTATGGAAAAGAGAAAGGAAGGAGATAGAAAGAGAATATAAACTTCTTTTGAAACAAGCAGAGACTTTAAGGACCTCCATATCTACAGGAGAACAAACCTTAGGAAAATATGAACAGAGCTATTGGGAAATTAAAAATGAGATAAATCAGATAAAGAGTGTTTTAATTAGTTTAGACCGACAAAAAGACATTCTTAACCAGCAAAAGCAGACCATCAGAAAAAGGGAAGCGGATTTACACTTGGCCATTAATCAAATTAAGGAAAGCTGCAAAGAAATAGAAGCAGAGACAGCTACACTTGCTAATAAAATAGAGAAGACAGAGGTATTAATAAACACCATAAATAATGAGATAGCACACTTAGACCAGGAGAATAGTAAAAAGATGCCGGGGCTCAGGAGTAAAAGCAAGATTTTGGAAAGAAATAAAGCAGAAATGATTAAGTTTAAAGCAGAAATAGAACATCTTTTAGGGAGGAGGGATTCCTTAATTCAAGAAAAACAAAGAGTGGAAAAACGGCAAATGCAGTTAGAAAATGACCAAAAACAATGTCTTAAAGAATTAGAAGAAATTGAGCACAAACTAGGAGTATTAAAAAATAAAATTATTGATATTAAACAAGTTCAAGAACAGGTAGCCCAGCGATGTCAAAAAATTAGACAAAAAAAATACCAGTGGCAAAAGGTCATCATAAAGATGGAAGAAAACCTCATTCGTTCTCAATCACGATTAAAGAGCATCAAGTTATGGTTAGAAAGTCATCTGCCTAGACAAAAAATGCCTGCTGATAAAGATATTTCTTCTATTATGGACATTATTATAAATGCAAATGGTTTTGAAGATGCAGTAGAGGCCGTATTAAGATTAAAGACGGGAAATGGATGGCTCATAAAAGATTTTTCTAACGCACTCAAAATTTTAAGACAATCTTTTCTAAAAGAGCCATTTTCTTTAGTATTACGTGATTTACCAGATCCACAATCTTCTTTACCTCAAGACCCTAAGAAATATCTTTTATCTTTGATCCAAATTAGGGAAGGATGTCTCCCTTTAGGGAAAAGATTGTTTGGTAATGTGATTGTGGTCCAAACTTTAACTCAAGATTTATTAAACCTCCATCCAAACATTATATTTGTTACACCTAAGGGTGAGATTTTGACCAGTGAGGGAGTGATTCATAAAGGTTATTCTCAAGGGATACTGAAAGAATATCTATCTCAAAAAAAACTTTATATTCACCTTCAGAAAAAAGTTGGTATACTAAAAAGACATCTATCCCAGGTAAGGACTAGGTTTAAAACTTTAAAAATAGAATTAACTCAATTAGAGAAGTTATTAAAAGAGAATGAAATAGAAGTAGAGAAGTATAAAAAACAACAAGATGGAATAAAAGAAGAAGAGATCAAACAAAAGGAATTTTTAAAATACACCTTTTTACAAAAAGAAGAAAACCAAAAAAGGATAAATGAAATTCTAAAAAATTTAGAAAGTATCCAAACCACCATTCAACAGAGAGAACGGCGTTTTAAAAAAGCAGAAAAAAGTAGGGATGCTTTAGAAGAAGAACTCAGGCGTTTGAGAAAGGAGGTAGAAGAGATTAAAATGTTGAAGGAAAAAAAGACACAACGTTTAAATGAATATATTTTACAGAACAGAGAGATGGAAAGTAAAAAAAGATTCTTTCTTCAAGAGAGGAAAAGGCTAATTATGGAGCAAGAAAATTTGATTACTCGACAGAGAGAACTGAGAGAGGAGCTAAAGGGTATTGAAAATCAAGAGATGATGCTTAAGAAAGAACAAAAAGAGAAAAAACAGCGAGTTATTGAGGCTGATAAGAAAGAAAAAGAACTTTTAGCAAATATAAATGCCTTAAAAAAGGAGATAAAATGGCTTTCACAGAAAGAAAGAGCAATTACAGAAAAAATTTCTTTATTTCAGTCTAAAAGGCAAGAATTATCTCAAAAAATTAACCTTTATGAGTTAGAAGTTTCCAAGTTAACAGGAGAAATAAATATTTTAGGTGATAGGCTTCAGAAAGAATATGGGATTTTATTTTCAGAAGATGGGTTATGCCCTCCATTGGAACTGAGTGTGGAAGATTTAGAAGATAAAAGGATAGAATTAGAGGGTAAACTTCAGGCCATGTCTAACATTAACCTGGGTGCCATTGAGGAATACAAAGAAGTAAGTGAAAGATATAACTTTCTTAAAAATCAAAGGAAAGACCTAAAGAGTTCTCTCAAAGATTTAGAGAAGGCAATCAAGACCATTGATAGGACTTCCGTTAATTTATTTCTTACTACTTTGCAAAAGGTAAATGAAAAGTTTTGTTCTATTTTGCAATTTGTGTTTAGGGGAGCTAAGGGAGAAATCACTCTTTTGGAACCAGCACATCCTTTGTCTTCTGGTGTAGATTTTAAGGTACGGCTACCTGGAAAGAAGGTAACTCATCATTTGTTATCTATGGGAGAAAGATGTCTCATTTCTCTTATCTTTCTTTTCAGCCTTTATTCTGTTAGACCAAGCCCTTTTTGCATTCTGGATGAGGTTGATGCTGGATTAGATTCACAAAACTTGCGCTGTTTTTGCGATTTACTATTACAGTTGAAAAATCAGATGCAGCTAATTGTTATTACTCATAATCGTATGACTATGCAAATAGCCAATGCTATTATTGGAGTAACTATGGAAGAAAAAGGCATTTCCCAAGTCTTTTCCCTTTCTTTAGATAAGGAGGTAAGGCATGCTCAAATGGTTTAAAAAGAAAAAAGAACAAGCACTTGAAAAAAAACCTAGCCGTCTTTCACGTCTTAAAGATAAACTTTTAAAAACCCGTCAGAACTTTAGTGAGCGTATCAATCATCTTTTCTTGGGGAAAAAAGAAATTGATGAACATATTCTGGAAGAGTTAGAGGAGATTTTGATTATGGCTGATTTAGGTGTAGAGGCCACACAAAAGTTAATTCAAAATTTAACCCAAAAAACTAGCCAGAAGGAAATAAATAGTATAGACCAATTAAAACAAGATTTAAAACAAGAAATTCTTAATTTTCTTCAAATAGAAGCTCCTCCTTTAGATATAGAAAAGGCAAAGCCTTTTGTAATCATGTTAGTAGGTGTGAATGGAGTTGGAAAAACCACTGCTATTGCCAAGTTAGCTAAATATTACAAAGATCAAGGTAAAAGAAGTCTTTTAATCGCAGCCGATACCTTTAGAGCAGCAGCTATTGAACAATTAGAAATTTGGGCTGAAAGAGTGGGAGCAGAGATTTATAAACAACAGCCTGGGGCTGACCCAGCAGCAGTGGTGTTTGATGGCTTGCAAGTGGCCAAAAAACAGGAAATAGATATTGTTTTTGTAGATACTGCTGGTAGGCTTCATACTAAGATAAATCTTATGGAGGAACTAAAGAAGATAAAGAAGGTAATAGAGAAAAGCATACCCTTGGCTCCACATGAAATATGGCTAGTTTTAGATGCTACTACTGGCCAAAATGTCATATCCCAAGTAAAAATGTTTCATGAGGCCCTAGGAGTTACAGGATTGATTTTAACAAAATTAGATGGCACAGCTAAAGGAGGTATTGTAGTAAGCACTTGTTACACCTTTAAAATCCCCCTCCGCTTTATTGGAATAGGAGAACACCTACCAGACTTACATCCCTTTGATGCCCAGGAGTTTGTAGAAGCTCTTCTTTAACCCCTACCCTTAGTTATGGGCAGGGGTTAAAGTGTGGTTTTCTACTATACACAACCTGTTGGTTTAGGCAAACCTGCCATCTTACAAGCACCTTTAGCTGGGCCAGAAGGAAATAGCTCATAAATCTTTTTCAGTTTAAAACCAGTCTTTTTGCAAAGCACTCTGATCATAGGAGCAATACCATTTTGTTTATAGTAGTCCTGTAAGAAATGGATTACTTTCCAGTGTTCATCAGTTACTTCTTTGATTCCTTCTAATTCCTTTATGTACTCTATCCATTCTGGGCACCAAACATCAATACCACCTGCCAAAAATCCATCCTCATCTACTTCAAATTTCGTTCCTTTGTACTCTACTACCGGCATTTACCTTACCTCCTTTCAAAATTTTCTGGGCGAGTTTAGCACAACACAATGAGCTTTGTCAATAGTTTAATCACTAAATTTTCCAAAATTTAATGTCTTATTTTTCAAAAGGCCCATAAATTGAGGATTTTAGAAAATATCTTTTCTATTTTACTATTCAAATTGAGTTAAAAATGAGTAAATTGTTTATTTTCTATTTTTTATTGAGGCAAACCAATCTATTTGATGACAGATGCCTCTAATTACTTTCACATCACTCACTGTAAGTGGGACTTTACCAAAAAGACGTTTCATGACTTGATAAGTATGGGCTTTTTCCCCTCCAAGAACAAAGCCTATTTTAGATAGGGAATTTATCAAATGTTTATACATTTCCTCTAATTCTTCGGTTTTAGCCAGAAGAGGTAAGGCCTGTGATACCTTTCCTTCTATTTGATGGTAATACAATTCATATAAAACTACACCTACTGCCTGTGCCAAATTCAAAGAAGAATGCTTGGAAGATGTGGGAATAGTTATTATACTGTGACATAAATCCAATGCTTCGTTTGTTAATCCTGTTCTTTCAGGTCCAAAAACCAGGGCAATTTCATTTTTCTGTGACAAAGAGGTTAAAAAAGGAAGGATTTCTCTAAGAAATAGTGCAGGTCTTTTATATCTAGTTCTAGCAGTAGTTCCTATAATATAGTGAAACGAAGCTATTGCATCTCTTAAATTTTGAAAAACTAAGGCCTGGTAGAGAACATCCTTTGCTCCCTTAGCACGGCTTAGGGCTTCAGGATGTAATGGAGAAACCAGAGGATTGACTAACACAAGAGATTTAATATTAAAATTTTTTAAAATCCGTGCAGTTGCTCCAATATTGCCTGCAATAGCTGGAGCAACTAAAACTACATGAAGCCTATCCAGCTTAAGGGAATACATTAATCCTGTTTTGGCTGTTTTTCTCTTCCTTCTTTTACGGTGTCTTTAATGCTTTGATATATTTCTTTAAAATATTTAGAAAAACCAGAGGGAGAGATTCTTCCTGTTTCAATAAATTTTATCACCACTTCTTTCACTACCTTTAAAATTTTTTCTTCATCTGATGTCATTTTTTTCTCCTCTAGAAAGCCTCTGCTGAAAAACGGAAGAAGGCCATACAAAATTCAGCAGAGGCCTTTGTGAAGAGATACCCCTGAAGGCACCCCTTCTCAAAAATACTTATATAAATTAAAATTAACCAAGTCAAGGAGGGGAAATGACTACAGGATATATTCCAAGTTATATAAAAGCTAGTTCTACTGGGGAATTAAAACAAAAAATTAAATTAGCTTATGAAATATTAAAAAAATGCACTTTATGTCCGCGTGAATGTAAGGTCAATCGGTTACAAGGAGAAACAGGAATATGTAAGACAGGAAAATTGCCGGTTATCTCTAGTTATTTTCCTCATTTTGGAGAAGAAACACCTTTAGTAGGAAGATATGGTTCTGGCACCATTTTTATTTCATACTGTAATTTGCTATGTATTTATTGTCAAAATTATGAAATCAGCCATTTGGGTGAGGGTAGGGAGGTCTCTTTGGAAGAATTTGCCCAAATGATGCTTTCGCTTCAATATGTGGGTTGCCATAATATCAATATTGTCACTCCTACTCATGTAGTGCCTCAGATTTTAGCAGCTTTGGAGATGGCGGTAGAAGGTGGGTTAAATATTCCATTGGTTTATAATACCAGTGGTTATGAGAAGGTAGAAACTTTAAGGCTCTTAGACGGGATTGTGGATATTTACATGCCTGATTTTAAATATTGGGATTCACAAGTAGCAAAAAAATATTCCCATGCTCCAGATTATCCAGAAGTGGCTCGCAAGGCGTTAAAAGAAATGCATCGCCAAGTGGGGAACTTGAAACTCAATTCTAATGGAATAGCCGAAAAAGGTCTTTTAGTGCGGCATTTAGTTCTCCCTCATGGATTGGCAGGCACCAAAGAAATTATGGAATTTATTGCTAATGAAATTTCCCCTAACACTTATGTGAATATCATGCCTCAGTATAGACCATGCGGTAAGGCCTATCAGGATTCTCTTATAAATAGACCTATTACCATGACAGAATATAGAGAGGCTATAAGAATAGCTTTAAAAGCAGGTCTCACCAGATTAGATAAAAGGCATTTTTAAATGGGAAAATCTTGGGGTGTTTCAAATTCAATACCTACCTGATAACTATCTTTTGATTTTTGTCTCATCCAAACTACTTTGCCTTTTAAGTGAAAAATTTTTTCCTTAATTGCTATATCCATTTCAATGGGAGTAGAAGGTTCTATTTTATTAACTATTTCTATTAATGCTCCCTTTTTGCTCAAATTCAAAGTTTTACCCATACCTTCTGTAGCATTCTTTGGAGATAAACTCATATAAAAGATTAAATTTATACTTTCTTTGCGTTTAGCCTGTCTTCTTTCTTTAAAATTGTTCTTTTCCATTACTCCATTATTACTTTTTTTAAAGACAAAGTCAAATTTTTATGAGTGTATATTACCTTTTCCTGAAGATCGTAAGTTCATAAATTTTGTCTATTATTGTCTAAGTGCTTTTAAGGGGGGTGAAGAGGCGGCTAAGAACGCAGGATAACTTCCAGCCATAATCCCTAAGGCTAAACTGATACCCATGGCCAAAATAAGATAAATAACATTAAAGATTATGGGTAAATTAGCAACTAAACTCACGATCAAAGCAATTATTAAACCCAAACCTATTCCCCCCATTCCTCCTAAAAGAGAAATAAATGCTGCTTCTCCTAAAAACTGCCATAAAATATGTATTCTTTTGGCTCCTACCGCACGGCGAATGCCAATTTCTCTCTGTCTTTCGGTTACTGATAAAAGCATTACCGCAAATATGCCCAGTCCTCCAACAGTGAATGAAATAATAGCTGCCATTTTGCTTAATACAGAAACAAGGTCAAGCCCCTTTTGTTTAGTTTTGGCAATATCTTCTAGCGAGTAAATGCTAAAATCGTCCTTTTCCATACTGGTAAGTCCATGCTGTTTGCGCAACAGCTTTTTGATTTCTTCTTTCAAGGCCTCCAGGTTTATACCCTCTTTGGCCTGTAAGTAAAGGGCAGAAATATAATCTTGATTCAAAAGACGTCTTAGGACTGTTTTTAAAGGGAGATAAACCACTTGGTCTAGGTTATCTCCAGCCAAGTCTGTACCCTTTTCTGCTAATACCCCGATGACTTGACAGGGTACACGCCGGATAAGGATTGTCTTTCCAAATGCATTCTTGCCTTCAAATAAGGTTTTCCATGCCTCATATCCCAAAACTACCTTTTTACTTAAGTATTTTTCTTCCTTTGAGCCATAAAAATGTCCTTCTAACAATTTAAGGTTTCTTACCTTGGCAATATTACTGGTGGCCCCTACAATTTTCATGGTTGTAATTTGCTGTTTATAACGTAAGGGGTAATTAATTTCCACAATGGGTACAATTTCTTTTATTCCTTTTATAAATTGTTTGATAGCTATAGCATCCCTTAATTTTAAAGTCTGCGCGGTACTGAATTGTCTTACACCTCTTCCTGTGACATGCACTTCTCCTGCTCGAATAATAAGGAGATTAGGGCCAAACTTATCCAATGTTTCTTTTACCTTTTGGTTCATAGCAGAAGAGATGTTTCCTACCGCAACCAAGGAGAAAATTCCAAATAATACCCCAAGCATGGAAAGAATAGTGCGTTTTTTATAGGTCTTAAGAAACTGAAATACGCTTTTTAAAAAGAAAAGACGTGTCATCCTCTTATAGCTTCTATGGGATTAATGCGAGCAGCATTTAAGGCAGGACGTAGGCCAAAAGCAATCCCTACACCCAAACTTAAGCTAAAAGCCACTAGCCATATTTTTGCCGAAAAGACCATAGGGATTTCACCAAATTTTTCCAAGACAATACCGCCAATAAGGGTTACCCCTATTCCTGCAAATCCTCCTAATATGGTGGTAAAAATAATTTCCAGTAAAAATAATAGGGCAATATCCTTTTGCCTTGCTCCATAGGCCCTTCTGATACCAATTTCTTTAATCCTTTGTTTAATGCTTAAATAAGCTAAGTTGGCCAGAATAAAACCTCCTACAATCAAGGCAATAATGCCTGCACTTCCCAAAAATAGCACTAAACTGCCAGAAATTACTTGTAAAATCTTTCTGACCTCAGCCGAAGTGAACAGAGAAAAATCATCTTTTGCCGAAGCTCCAAGTTTATGATTGTGCCTGAGCAACATCCTGATATTTTCTTTTGTCTGTTCCAAATCAAGGTGTGTTCTAAGACGCAGGGCAGCGATATATCTATCTTCGTTTAAGATCCGTCGCATTAAGGTAGTAATGGGTAAAATAATTCTATCGTCTATGTGCTTGCGTCCAATTGCTCCTCCTCTGGCTTCCATTACCCCAATGACTTTTAAAGGCAATTTTTTGACCAAAATAAATTTGCCTAGAGGATTTTCATCTGGAAATAGCTCTTCTTTTATCTTTGCGCCAATAAGACATACTGCCCTTTTTTGGGCCACATCATTTTTACTAAAAATAACACCATCTGCAGGATACCACTGCCAGCTAGAAAAATAGAGGGGAGTAGTTCCTACAATAAATGTTGACCACTTTTTATTTTTATATTTTACAATGTCTCGGGTAAAATGCATGGGTATTACTTCATATATACCAGGGATATTTTCTTTAATGTCGTTTACATCCTTCCAGGTTAAGGTTTGGGTGCGCATTCTAATAGTTACTCTTTCTCCACCAGGGACGATTAAAATAGCATCAGGACCAAACATTTCAAAGATTTCATTTACCTTTTTATTAGCTCCATCTATACCACCAATAATCAGGGCAATGGCTCCAATACCTAGGGCGATACTTGAAACAGAAAACAACAAACGTAATCTATAAAAGGAAATGGCAGATAAGAGCTGTTTAAGGGTGAAAAATATGCGATATGCCAGTAATGAATAGGTCTGTTTCACTTTAATCCACAATACGTCCGTCTTTCATTTTGGTAATTCTTTTTGCCTTGGCTGCCATATTGGGGTCATGAGTAACCATAACTACTGTTTTTCCTTCTGCATTGAGCTTACTAAAAATATCCATGATTTCTAATGCTGTCTCTGTGTCTAACTGCCCAGTAGGTTCATCAGCAAGGATGATTTCTGGCTCATTTATCAAGGCCCTGGCAATGGCCACCCTTTGCTGTTCTCCACCTGAAAGTTGAGAAGGCTTACTTTTATATCGCTCCTTTAATCCCACCTTTTCTAAAAGATTTAATGCCTTCTTCTGAAGATGGCTTACAGACTTGTGACTGTAAAGTAAAGGTAAAACCACATTTTCTAAGGCATTTAGGTATTCAATCAGATAAAATTGTTGAAAAACAAAACCAACATAGGCATTCCGTAGCTCAGAAAGGTGGTCATCGTCCAGATGGGCAATCTTTCTTCCCATAAGAAAATATTCCCCTTCAGTAGGTTTATCCATCAAACCAATAATGTTTAAAAGGGTGCTTTTACCTGAACCTGAGACGCCCATAATGGCTAAAAATTCTCCCTTTTCCACCTCTAAATTTATATCTTTAAGCACCTCAATTTCTCTTTCTCCAAGCTTATATATCTTTTTTATTTTTCTTAGAGAAATTATAGAAGTTTTAGACATATTTAACAGGTTTTTAAGGTGATAAAACAAATTTTAAGGCTACCTTTTCTCCTTCTTTCAGACCCGAGAGTATCTCTATTTCATTTTCTCCTCTTAACCCAATCTTCACTTTAGTAAGAATAAGCTTATTATCCTTTACCTTATATACCACAGGAATACCTTTCTCAAATTTAAGGGCTGCATTAGGAATGAGTAATGCATTTTGTTTTTTCTTCGTGATAATCCGGGCATGAACTGTCATTTCAGGTCTAATAAGCCGAGCATCTTCTGGAGAAACCTTGACAATGGCCAGGTAATACACAATATTTTCTTTTACTTCAGGCTCAGGGTAAATAGTAAGAATCTTTCCGTGAAACCATTTGTCAGGATAGGCATCCACATAATAAAGCACTTCCTTGCCTGGACTAACAGTGCCTATATCTGTCTCGTCTACATAAAGCCAAACTTCCAGTTTGGTAGGGTCAATTAAGCTAATCAAGTTAGGTGCAGAAAGACCTGCTACCACTGTTTCACCCTGTTGAGTGGTTACTTGAGATACATAGCCAGAAATAGGGGCATATATCTTGGTATAAGAAAGCTCTACCTCCAGGCTTTTAGTTTTTTCTCTTTGAGCATTGATTTTTGCCAATAAGCTATGGCGTTTTTGTTTATATTCTTCCTTTAAGCGATTGAGTGTTTCTAATGCTACCTGATAATCTGCCCACTTCACATCTCTTTCTTTTCTGGCCTGGTCTACACTATCCTGAGTAGTAAATTCTTGTTTTAAAAGGATTTCTTCACGGGAAAGATTAAGGACGGCATAATCATACCGAGCCTTGGCTGCCTGGACTTTAGCTTCTTGCTCTTTGATTTGCAATGGATAAGTAGCATCAATTAATTGTAATTCAGCCTGCAGACTTTTTAAAGTAGCTTTGGCACTATTTAAATTAGCTAATATTTCTCTATCATCAATCAAGGCAAGAAGTTCGCCCTTTTTCACAAAATCTCCTACCTGGTAAGGCAGATAAGTTAAGAGACCGGTAGCCCGTGTGCCTACCTTAATTAATGCCCCCACTTGGGGCTTAACAATACCTGTTTCTTCTACAAAGGCAGTTATAGGGCCCCGCCATACCCTAGCAGTCTTTAAAATCTTCGGTTTAGAGGATTTAGGAAATAAAATGTAAATAATAACACTGCTTAATATAACTATTAAGATACCCATAAAGATTTTTTTCATCAGAACTCCATTACTCTGTAAGGTTAGTAAAAATGGCTCTTTCTAAAGCACTTATGGCAATGTTGTAATTCAACAGTTGTTGTGCCCAGTCTACTTTACTTTGGACTAAATTCAATTCAGACTGAATTAAAGATATAATATCCCCTTTGCCTACCTTGTATTCTCCATAGGCCTGGTCATAATTTACCTGTGCCTCTTTTACCAACTCTGAGGCTATTTGATAATTGGAGAAGGCCAGCTCCAGGTCCTTATAGGCCTGATACACTTCCAGACGAATTTGCCTTTTTATTTCTGCCAGTTGTGCTTTGGCTGCCTGAAGGGCTTGTCTTTGAGCAGTAACTTTATGATATCGCCCAAATCCATCAAATATATCATAGGAAAGAGTAACGGAAACTACTGCTTCTTTTTCATTAAACTTGGGGTCGTTATCATACCGATAATAACTCAGTTGAGTATCCAGCTTGGGATAATAATTACTTTTATATTCTCTGATAGCTTCTTTAGCCTTTTTGGTTTCTAGGGCCTGCCTTTCTATCTCTGGTCTCCTTTGAGAAGCTAATTCTTCTAATACAGATAAGTTAGCATTAATCCACGAAGCTTTAAGTTTTCCTTCTAACTTTGTTTTTTTATCTAGAGACCAGCCTATTAAACTATTCAATTCAGCAATAGCCTTTTCTAATGCCTTTTTCGCTGTTATTGTTTCCATGCGCGCATTGGTATATCTCACTTGGGCCTGGGTCACATCAGATAACATAGCCAGACCGGCTTTCCTTTTAGCTAAGGCTAATTCATAATTTTTCTTAGCGATTTCTTCAGCTTCTTTTCTAATCTGCAAAATTTTCTCTTTGACTAAGGCAGTATAAAAGGCTTCTTTTACCATATAGTTTAAATCATTCTCTATTATCTTAATATCTGTTTGGGCTTGATCAAAAGTATGGAGGGTTTGTTCTTTTATACTATAGCGATAACCACCATCAAACAGCCGATAATTGAGGGTCAACCCCAGAGTGCATTGGTTATCCCATAATCTTCCAATGGAATTTACAGAAGACTCAAATGTCCTTTGGTAAGAAAGGTCAGAGGAAAGTGTGGGGAAATAAGGGTCAAAACTGGCTTTATAAAGAAAACGGTTTTGTTCATATAAATGACGTTTTTCCTTTAAAGGTGGATATACTTTTTTGGCCAAAGAAATAGCCTCTTTTAAAGTTAGTGCCTCAACAGTAAAACAAAGACCGATAGCCAGAATAAGCGTAATAGATAATATCTTTAGAAGATTTATCCCTCGCATTTTCACTCCCCACCCCAAAAAGAATGGCCGATATGTTGTTGTTCTGCACCCAAGGCTATATTCTCATCCTCAATGAAAAATCAGATAGTAAATTTTTCTCTGGATAATGCTTTACATTGCGGGTGATTATTTTTAAGTTCTTTTCCTTTGCAGTTGCCATTATAAGACAGTCAATATCCGAGAGTGTTATACCCCTTTTTCTATAATCTCTGTAAAATTCAGCTCCCATTTTTATAATTTTCCCGTCTAAATTCAATATCTCAATAGAACTAGCGAAGACTTCCACAGATTTATATTGCTTTTTAGAATAACTCCCTTTCAACAGCTCATAGTATGTAAGAATGCTTATAAAATACCTGTCCTTTTCTGAAATTTTTTCAAATAATTCTACGGCAAACTCTCTATTCTTCAAAAAATCAACGCATACATCAGTGTCGATTATGTATCCCAATTTTTCATTCTCCTCGCGCTTGCCTTTTTGTTTTCTTCTCTGATCCTGTTTACGAACTCTACGCCGTCTTCCTCAAAGTCTTCCCACGAACCTGCAAGAGATAAAAGTTTCTCTCTTTTTTTCTTTTTTATGAACTCCTTTAAGGCCTGGTTTATTGTTTGACTAAAGTTTTTTGAAAAGCCTACAGCCTCTCTATATATATCCTCAGATATAGAAACCGTCTTTTTCACAACAGCCATTTTATACCCCCTGCTTTTTAGCATAGTAATACTTATTAGTAATCCTGTCAAGTAAGGCAATAAGGTGAGAACAAAAAGAAATATAAATATGAGGAGGCTATAAAGAAGGAAGGGGAGGAAGGCTTGACAGGGTGTTGAAGGCTAACAAGAACAAAATATTATCCACTGGTATTTTTTGTCAGAAAATAAAAAGGCCAGGTAAGCCTGGATTCAAGATTCAAAACTGCTCCTTTTAATTTATTTACCTTTAGAACTCATAGGAATAATAAACCCGTTTTATGCCTTTTCTATGGGCATATTCTTCCACATCGGGCTGGGTAAGGTAATCATGTGTGTTACTAAAATGGGAAAAATTTCTTCCTTGAATACTTCTTCGAGCCTATTAAGTTTTTTTCTTCTTTAACTGAGGTTCAAGCCCTTCCAGTTTTTTGATTAAGGCAATGTTTATCGGCATAATTTATGTTAAAAATTTTCACGGCTTAAGTCAATAGTGACCTGACCCCTCTAGGCAAGATAGAGGAATATGAGATAGGTAAATTTTGAACAGGACATGGCTTAAACTTTAATTGGAAAATAAAGGAAACACAATTACCATATTATCCTCACACCTTTAAACTCTTGTATTCTCCTCTCCGCTGATATAAGGGGAAGTGAAAGGACACGAGAAGTAGCTACAATAAGCTGGTCAACAGGGTCCTGATGAAAGCCTTGCAAGGAACAACTTTCTACACATATCTCTGGTTCAAGGTGAGCCACCAGTATTTCACATTCAAACAAGGAACGCTTTATCCAACTTATTAGGGGGATAGAAAACGCTATTCTATTCTTCTCTACTAGCTTAGCCAGCTCCCACATAGAAATAGCAGAGATCCATTTTCTTTTTGCCTGCTTCACTGCCTCTTTAGCCTTCTTTGAAAGGTTTTCATATTGCTCTATGCTTATCCATATCCAGATATGGGTATCAAGAAGGATGTCTCTCACTTTAAAACCTCCCAATCACCTTCAGCCACAGGAGAAATAATATCACCAATAAATATGACACTCTCTCTAAGAGGAACTTCTTTTTCTTTTGAAGACTCTATCGCTCTTATTTCAGCAATAGGAACACCCCTTTTTGTTATTATCACCCTCTTCTTCTGTCTATGGATTTCCTCAAGTATTCCCAAACATTTGGCCTTAAATTTAGAAATAGCAATGGTCTCCATTACAGTTTCCTTCTTAATTTAACTATGGTAATTTAACCATGGTCAAATATTACAGTAGTTAATTTGAATATACAAGACTTTTGGTGTCAAAAATAATAGGTGGTATTTGTCAAATCTCTCCTAATTTTTCCTCCCTGCCTGTTCCCTGCCCGACGGCAGGCGGGCCTGCCCGACGGCCGTGTCTGCCGACAGGCAGGCAGGTGGGGGGGCAGACAGGATTGCCTTGTTAAAAATACCCTTCTCCAAAAATCAATCGCGGATGTTGGATTGCATAAAGGTTTCATCTCTGACAAACTTTACAATATATCATGGAAGATAATTAAAGAAATTGGGGGATAGAGGGGGTAAAGATTATCATTTTACTGTCATTATAGAAAAAGAAGAAGGTGGATTTCATGTCTCCTGCTCCCAGGATGTCACACTCAAGGGGAGACATTTGAAGAAGCAATGAATAACATAAAGGATGCAGTTAAATTATATTTAGAGAGCCTGTTAGCTCATGATGAATCAATACCTGAAGAGGACATAACGATAAAACCATTAAAGGTGATCTCCTATAATTTCTGTAAAAAGAGGGTGGCCTTGGGATGCCCCCAAATTTTGGACACTGTTAGTGTTAGGGGGTCGTTATAACGACCCCCTAACTTGGACATCACCAATGTTAGGGTTAAAGAATCTTTTATTCTCTGCCTTTTTCCCATATTTCCTTTGGTGTTTTGTATCCAAGTGCACTGTGTAATCTGCAAGTGTTGTAATCCTCTATCCAGTTGTTTATCTTTTCCCTTGCCTCAAAAATATCACTAAATATCTCTCTATTCAAGCATTCAAGGCGCAAAAGCTTGTGAAAGCTTTCCATATGACCATTATTAAATGGCTGTCCAGGTGGTATCACTTCCTCTTCTATATTCCATCTATGTATAAGTGCCTTGAAATGTTTTGATTTAAATTCAGGCCCATCGTCACGTCTTATCATTTTGGGAGGCCCGTATAGTCTAAAAAGTTCTTCAAGATGCTCAGATACAACTTTACCACTAATACTAAAGCCAACCACAGGCTCAAATGCCCTCCTGGAATAAACATCTATTACATTGAACACTCTAAAAGCCCTTCCATTTTCGAGACTGTCATGGATAAAATCCATTGCCAAAATTTCTCCGGCATAGGTAGCAGGAGCAGGATTGAATTCTTTTTGCCTTGTCTTATGCCGCCTCTTGCTCTTAAAGAAACCATATCTATTAAATCCCTCTTCTTTCCAAATCCGATAAACCTTTTTGTGATTTACATTAAAACCCTCTTTCTTAAGAAGCACAGTAATTTTTTTGTAACCATAAGTTTTATAAATCATGGCTAATTGCCTTATCCTTTCCCGTAAAATCTTATCTTTAGAAAATTTAGTTGTTTTATAATAAAAGGTTGAACGAGAAATCTCTAATCTCTTAAGTATCACACTTAAAGAAATACCTTTAGGAGAAATCTGTTTACTTATGCTATGTATTCTTTTAGCTAACATGTGTTTTTCCTCTAGGTTAGAAGTTTTTTTTAATAAGTTCTGTTAGTGTTTGTATTTCTAATTCTTTTTCAGCTAAAAGTCTTTTAAGTCTTGCATTTTCTTCCTCAAGAGCTTTGAGTCGTTTGGCTTCAGAAGCAGAAAAACCCTTGTATTTTTGTCTCCAGCGATAGATAGTTTGTTCTACTATTCCATATTTTCTAGCGACAAACGCCACAGAGTTACCTGGAGTTTCAGCTTCAGCCAAGATACGAATGATTTGGTCAATACTAAATCTATTTTTCTTCATAGCCGCTCCCCTTAATCCTAACATTTTACATGTCCAAAAAATGGGGAGCAATCCAGCCTGGGTTATAATAGATAAATTTGAGAAAAAGGAGGCCACCTATGAAAAGGAGGCCACCAGGTCAAAAGATGCGCAAAGCTGGAAGCATTGTTAATTTGTATTTGGCTACCTTTTTACAGGAAATTTGGGATTTGATCAGAAAATAATATAGCTCCGCCTATCTTTTCATCTCCTTGTTGAAGAAATCAATCGTGGATTTTGGGTTATCTTAGGCTTTGACTAATTTAATTATTTCCCCAATCCAATAATAGCTACCCCACAGGCGATTAAAATCATCCCTATAATCTGGGCAATGCTCAAGCTTTCACCCAGAAAAAAGGGGGCAGTTTTAAGTGGGAATTAATACTTGCGAAGTGGAAATGCAATCATTCATAGAAATTTTCTTTTTTAATCATAGGATAATGTTTCTTATTGAGTGTCCACAGTTTAAAATTGTTGACTATGGAAGCAGCAGGACATTGCTTTTATCAATTTATTCTTAATCTCTTTGTTTTTTCTTAAAACCCAAATGAGAATATCAGTATCTAAAATTATCAAGTCTTGTGCCCTTTCTTATGTTTCTAATGTAAGTTTCTGTATCAAATTTCCTATCCTGCCACAAACCGAATGCCTCATCAATAGATGATAAAATTTTTTCTTTCTTATTTGGCATTAGATTTTCTCTCAAAATTTGCCTTATAGTTTCTGATATGCTTCTTTTGCTTCTATTTTTAAGTTCAAAATACAGGTCATCACTTAAATAAATTTGAGTTCTTTTCATTGCCTATATCTCCTAACACATATATACATCGTTATAATACATTTTGCAAGAAAATAAACAATTCCTAGTAAATTTTGACAAATGTGAAAATGCGAATCTTATTGTTGTTGTAAAAGCAGGTATTCATGTATGATGAAGCTGTATAGATAGGCTATAATATAACAGAAACAATATTAAAATTAGAAAAAGTATGTATTGCCATCACTCCATAGGTCAGGAATAATTTTCTGTTAAGGCATTAAAGAGTCTGATTGAAAAATACCAACCAGACGAACCAGCCATTTTCATAGATGACCCCAATGATTGTTTCAGTGATTTATTTATTCCATAACCTCACAGACCTTATAAACTAATATTCTCTAACCATCCTCTTTGTTTTAAAAGCTTAAGAACTTGTTTGATTGTGCTTTTTACACTCAATTTTTCGGTATTAAGGATTATATCAGGGTTTTCTGGCTCTTCGTAGGGAGAGGAAATGCCTGTATAGTTTTTTATTATTCCTCTCATAGCCTTCTGATAGTTGCCCTTTGGGTCCCTTGCAATACATTCCTCCACTGAACATTTTACATATATTTCTATAAAATTATCGTTTTTAAAACGCCTTTTAATATATTCTCTGTCTTTTTTAAAAGGAGAGACAAAGGCAGTAAGCACTATGAGACCTGCATCTACCATCAACTTTGAGAGTTCGACAATCCTGCGGATATTTTCTCTTCTATCCTCCTCGCTGAACCCAAGGTCTGCATTCAGGCCATAGCGGACATTGTCACCATCAAGCACATAACACTTAACTCCTTTATCAAAAAGGACTTTTTCCACTCCATGGGCTATAGTGGACTTCCCAGAAGATGGGAGCCCTGTAAACCATACAAGACCACTCTGATGCCCATAGAAAGTGTTCCTGTCTGCTCTTGTTACAAATCCCTTCTGCCATACGATGTTGTTTCCCTTAATTTTGTTATATAGGCTATCCATTATGGAGCTCTATTACTATCTGGTATATTTGTTCTGTCTGGTCTATATGCGTGAGGTGTGAAGTATAAAATGGGAAAAGTTCATTTATTCCTCCTTTGCCCTTGTTTTTCAAACGGATTTATGATTTTTAATTTAAGGAAGTTAAGGATTTCTTTTGTTTTATCTACCGAAAAATTGAATTTTCTAAGAAGTACATTTATAACTTCATTGACAACCTGGATGGTTATTAATGGTCTTTTTCTAATTAAATCTTTTGCTATTTCTTTTTCATGTCCTTTTTCACCAAAGGCATATAAAATTATGTTACTATCCAAAAATAATTTATCTTTCATGTATTTCTTCCCTATTAAACTTAAATAGACTTAAGTCCAGGCTGTATTTGTCAAAAAATTTGTCTACCTCATCCACAAATTTAATTTTTACCTTGTATTTTTTCAGGATTGATTTATAGAAATCTAATAGCTCTTTCCTTGCTTCTTCAGGCAATATTTCAAGGTCAAGATATTTTTGGTTTACTATTTGCATTTTAACCTCCCATACCAGTTTTTATATTATCTTTTTAAACTAAACACCTTCTTTAGTAAAGCCTTTTGGTTGATCTGTCTGGTTCATAGGTGTGAGGTGTAAAGCGGAAGGAATTGGGGTCAGATACTGTGGTGAAAGTCAAGCCCAAAATTTCTCCCCTTTGGGAATTTTAAATGACCAATGACAAACTATAGAAAAAGTATTGAAAAAATATTAAAATGTTTAAAATTAGAAAATTATGAAAAACAATAAAAAACTACCAAATTTTTTAATTGTAGGTGCTGCAAAAGCGGGAACAACAAGTTTATATTATTACTTAAAGGAGCATCCAGAAATATATATGAGCCCGATAAAAGAGCCTAAATTTATCACATCTAATTTTTTAAAATTCCCTTTTAAAGGGAGAGGTGATGAGTTAATAGAAAGAAATATTGTTAAGATATGGGAGGAATATTGTTCTTTATTTAGAGAGGTTAATGATGAAAAAGCTATTGGTGAGGCAAGTGCTGATAATCTTTATTACTATGAGCAAAGCATACATTATATAAAAAAATTTTTAGGAGACGTAAAAATAATAATTATTCTTCGCAATCCTATTGAAAGAGCTTTTTCTGCATATATGCATCTGGTAAGAGACAACAGAGAATTTTTAACTTTAGAAGAGGCATTGGATCAAGAGGAAAATAGAAAAAGACAAAATTGGGAGTTTATTTGGTACTACAAAGATGTAGGGTTTTATTACAATCAGGTTAAAGCTTATCTTGAAAGCTATTCTAAAGTAAAAATTTATCTTTTTGATGATTTGAAGAGAAATCCTTTAGACTTGGTACAAGATATATATAGATTTTTAGAAGTCGATGATTTATTTGTTCCCTCAAATATTGGAGAGAAATTTAATATTTCAGGAGTTCCTAAAAATAAATTGATTAATGAATTTTTAACAAGACCAAATCCTTTAAAATCTGCTATCAAACCGTTAGTTAAGCTGTTTTTATCGGAACATAATATTCAAAGATTGTATAATGAACTTTTGCAGAGAAATCTCAAAAAGCCTCAAATGAAGCCCAAGACACGAGAATATCTTAAGAATCTTTATAAGAAAGATATATTAAAATTGCAAGATTTAATAAATAGAGATTTAACCCATTGGCTTAGCTAATAAAATGCTTAACTACATAATAGTAGGTGCAAAATTTGTGGGTCCGGTAATACCAGAGAGAATAGCGAATAAGTTCTGCTTCCCGCATTCATTTTTTGAAGTTAAAAGAGCCATTACCAGCCTATTGTCAATATGAGAATATGAGTAAGAAATTTATAGTTTCATCCGTATGCTTGCAAGTGATAGAGACATTAGAGCTCAAGGAATCCATGTGAGCAGAGTATTAAAAGAATATAATGAAGATGCCTATTAAGGGCCATCTGGTGAATGACAGAACCTAGAAAGTTGTCTTGTGCGTAAGCTCAGTTAAATCATTTTAATGCTTTCCATTCCCCTTTTTACACACACATCCATATTTAAATATTTATATTCTGCCAATCTGCCTATAAAAAACACCGTTTTCAATTTTTTAGCCCGATTTTTATATTTTTCATACATCTCCTGAGTTTCTTTTTTAGGAATAGGATAACAGGGAACATTTTTATCTATAACATGGTCTTGAGGATATTCATAGCAAATGCTGGTTTGGGAGTGTTTTTGACCGGTTATGTGTTTAAACTCTGTAATGCGTGTAAAATCAAACTCATTTGGGTAATTCACTACTGCTACAGGTTGAAACCATTCCTGGTTTAAAGTCTTGAAAGCAAAATTCAGGCTGCGATAGGGTAGGGGACCAAATTGATAGTCAAAGAAATAATCAATGGGACCTGTATAAACCATTTTGTTAAATTTAATATCATTGATAACATTTTTGTAATCGGTATTCAAAACCAATTCAATGTTTTTATGGTTCAACATCCTTTCAAACATCTTTGTATACCCATCTTTGGGTATGCCTTGATAAGGGTCAGTAAAATATCTATCATCACGATTAAAACGGATAGGAATGCGCGCCGTTACATCTGGACTCAATTTTTTTGCTTCTATCCCCCATTGTTTCAAAGTATAATTCTTAAAAAATGTTTCATAAAGAAACCTACCCATTCTCGCAACAACCATATCTTCAGCATTTTTAGGCTTCTCTATAGGCACTCTATTCTTCTCAACCCAACTTTGCATTTCTCCCTCCGTAAAATGGCGTTCAAGAAGTTGCTCCAATGTTTTAATATTTACAGGAAAGGAAACAAGCTTTCCATCTACAAAAGCCAAAACCTTGTGAGTATAAGGCAACCATTTGGTAAAATTAGAAAGATAATCCCACACTTTTTTATATTTTGTGTGGAAAATATGAGGACCATATTTATGGACTAAAATCCCCACTCCATTATAATAATCATAGCAATTTCCACCGATGTGCTCTCTTTTTTCTACTATTATGACCCTTTTGTTCATCTCCCTAGCCAAAACTGCGGCTGCCGTAATTCCTGTTATTCCAGCTCCAACAATACAAACGTCATACATAGCTCACTTTCTCTTTTTTACACAGGCCTTTTAAAAAACCAAATATAAATCCAACAGAAAACTTTGCCATATTAATATTTTTAAAAGTTGGATAGATTATTCGACATAACCATCTAGCCCCATTTATGACTAAAAGGATTTTTAAATAAAAAGGATATTTTGATTGAGCAAAAGAATAACCCACAGCTTGTGGTTTTTTTAAATCTTTTACAATAAATGGTGGATGGTAATATTGAATTGCATCAGTCTTAATATATTTATAACCTTTTGCTAAAAATCTTATGGCAAATTCTACATCTTCCTGGCCAATAAAATTATTATCAAATCCTTTTAATTCTATCAGACACTTTCGCCTATAGGCCATACAGCGGTTTGTGAAAAAGTATGGGTCATGATAGCTATATTTAGGTTTGATTAAACAAAAAGAAGCATTGCCTTTTGGGATGACAGCCATAAGAGATGCATCTATTTTAAAATAATTATAAAGATTACTTAAAAATTGAGGTTCTAAAATAACTGTATCATCATCCAAAAAAAGAACAATTTCCCCTCTAGCTTTAGAAATTCCATAATTACGCATATAACCCATTTTACCATGATTAGTTGAAGGAGCGAAATAAGAAATATTTAATGAATAAAATTCATCCTTTAAATTTCTGCCTAATTCTGTGCCACCTTTGTCTTCAATAAGGATTACTTCAAAGTTTTTTTTATTAAATTTCTGCCATAAAAGACAATTTAATATGCTTTTTATTAATGAAATTCGTTTCCAAAAGACAAAAACACAGCTTATTTTATAACAGTCTTCTTTTTCCCATTCCCATAAATCGCCTTTTGGAGGATTTTTTAATAGGGTTTTGAGAATTTTCTCTCTCATCGGTCATGCAGATTTTTTATATTCATAATTAATAAATTGCCAGAGCAATTCCAGCCAAAAAAAGAACAACAGCCATCCACAAATGATGGTCTTTGATAAGGGTTTCTATGGGGTCTCCTCCTTTTCCTACTAAAACTAGTTTAAGATAACGCAAAATTCCATAGGCAGCAGGAATGGCAGTATAAATTAAATGATTTCCCTTTTCCACTGCATAAATTACATACATCACTAAAGAGGAAGCCCCGGTAGTAACAAGACATAGATTTAAATACTCTAGGTCATAATCTGATAATACCGCACGGTGTTTTTGAGCCTGCTCTTTAAGTAGGACTATTTCTGCCCGTCTTTTCCCAAAGAAAATAAGCAGAGATATAAGAAAGGTTCCCATAAATAGCCAGGAGGAAACTGTTATTTTAGTAGCTATCCCTCCTCCTGTTATTCTTAATAGATAACCAAAAGACACAATAAATATCTCTAAAAGGGGAATGCGTTTTAAAAAAACAGAATAAGAAATATTTAATAATATATAAATGCCTATAACTATAAAAAAATCTCTACCTAGATTATAAGAGAAACAAAAAACCACAATTAAACATATTACCGCTAAAATAATTGCTTGAAAGACGGAAATATCCCCTCTAGCTAAAGGACGATTTTTTTTAATTGGATGATTGCGGTCAGCATGAAGGTCTAAGATATCATTAACAATATATAAACTACTGGCACAGAAACAAAAACTAAAAAACGCCCATAGACTTAGCAAAAAAATCTGTTTTTCTAAAATCTTTCCAGCAAAAAAGACAGGGGCAAAAACCAGTAAGTTTTTCACCCAGTGCTTAATCCGTATTAATTTTACCCAGGAGCGCATTAATAGCCTCTTTTACTTCATTTACACTGATTTCCTGCATACATCTGGCATCATAAGGGCATGGGGGTGTGTAACCAAACTTGGTGCAGGGACTACAGGGAAGATGTTTATTTATAATAATGCTTTTACCGTCCCTTGGTGCCCATTTTTCTTCTATACCTGGCCCAAACAAGGCCACAACAGGTGTCCCAACAGCTATAGAGAGGTGCATAATTCCAGAATCAGTGGTCAAAAGCAACTTTGTCTGTGAAAGTATCTGAGCAGTTTCTAAAATAGACACCTTTCCAGCCCGATTTATATGCCCTTTTAAACCTTCAATAATATAATCGGCTGTTTTTTTATCTTGTTTACCCCCAACAACTACCACTTTTATTCCATTTTTATTCAGCCATCTTGCAATTTCCCTAAATCTTTCTTTAGACCACTTTCTCTCTTCAATACTTGCTCCAGGAAAAATAGCCACCCATTGTGTATCTTTTTCCAATTTTATTGAGCTATTTTTAATAGAAAAAAACGGCCTTTTTATATTAATTTCAATTTTTCCCATTATGGGTTCAAGTAATCTTAAAAAACTAAAGATTTCATAATCTTTATGACTGTAAGAAATGGGGTGAGTAAAAAGCCTTGTTCTTTCATTGGTAGAAAATCCTATCCTTACAGGTGCTCTGGTAAGATAAGCCACCACTGCTGAAAGACGGTGCCATTGCTCGGTGTCTATAACCAAATCATATTTTTTCTTCATGGCCAAAAACAGTTCTAAATTTCTATCATAAAGAAAGACCTTTTTAAGGTAAGAAATTCCCTCAAAGATGCCAGCATTCCTTCTTTCAGCTAGGATGTAAATCTCAGTTTGAGAAAAATAATTATGCAATACATTCAAAGCAGGTAAAAGCAAAACTGCATCTCCAATACCTCCTGGGCGAATGACCAGGATTTTTTTGGGTGGAAAACGGCTCTTTAAATCCTGTTTACCAAAAATGGCACAGAGTTTAACTGCCAGAGGACCAAAAAAACTATCCAATTTTTTCAGTCCATAAATATGTCCCCATGACATGTTTTAAAGAATACCTTCATGAGTTTTCTTTCTAATTTTCTCTAACCATTCTGCAGCATGACCAGCCAGTTCGGTCCCAGGATTGCTCTCAATCACTTTTATGAAATATTTTTTTGCTCTGGGATAATCTGCGGTTATCCAACAAATTATTCCCATCTGATAATAAGCAGGTTGATACTTTTTATTGAGTTTTAAGGCCATCTGAAAATTATGCCTTGCCTTTTTCAATAACTTATCATCAAATATTATTTCATTGTGGGATATAATCTTTTTAGCTCGCTCAAAATACCAGACTCCAAGACCATAATAAGCCTGATAGTAGGGATAATATTCAATGGCCTTTTCATACCACTCCTTAGCAAGCTCAGGCCTTGTTTTAAAATAAGTCTTAATATAAATACTTCCTAAACCTGTAGCCACAATGGCCTTATATAATTTTATTTTATCTTCATTGATAGATACTTCCTTTCCTAGAAAAAATGGCATATTCAGACTTTCTTTAAACTGCTTAATGGCCTCTGTTACCTTTCCTTCTTTATAGAGAGAAATCCCATACCAATGTCGGGGTAGTCCAAATTCAGGGGATTTTTTCACTGTATCTTCCCATAATTTAACATTATCTGTCCAGATTAAATGGCGTTTATATGTAGTCCAACCAAAGGACAACAAAATAGCCAGAACAAGAACACTGACTAATTTGGGTTTCCTTAAAAACGCTTTTTGCATTATATAACCCAGAAAAAGACAAAAACCCATTGAAGGTATGTATAAATACCTTTCAGCGACCGGTGTTGCACCCAAACCACCCCAAACCACACATACTGCAGGAGCCAGAGTTAACAACCACCAAAAAATGGTTAGCCCCAGATTTGTTTTTCTTTTAAAAAAGGCATAAATGCCTAAATAAAGAATTAAAGCCATGGTGATTATAGAAAAAAAATTAAATAAAATATTATCAGGTAGCTTCCCGATGAAAAAATTCAATCTAAATGGGAACAAAGTTTTATACATATAAAACCCATAGGCCTTTATTGCCAAAAAAATAGAATTGGTTAGACCATGATGTTTTATAGCAGGCAAAATGATTGTGGTGATAGCAGATTGACGCAAATACAAATAAACAATCCCTAAAATGAGAAACACAAAAAGGCTATAAAGATAAATTTTCCTTTTTTCTGTCAAAAAGGCATATAATGGACATAAAATAAATAAAGTCATACCTATCTCTTTAGCCCCAGCAGAAAAGACAGCAAACAAAAAAGCCATTAAAAAGGCCCTTTTGTCTTTGTATTTCAGGTAATAAACGAAATTGATAAAACTAAGCAAGAAAAACAAACCACAAATCAAATCAGTGCGACCAGCAATCCAGCTGACTGATTCGGTATGCACAGGGTAAAGGGCAAAAAAAATCCCAGCCATTAAAGCAAGTGTTTTATTTTCCCATAGTAATTGAGCAAGCACAAAGAGCAAAATACAGTTACAGAAATGTAAAAGGACGTTTGTCAGGTGATAACCTAAAGGATTATAATGCCACATAAACTGGTCTATTAGGAAAAACAAGCTGACTACTGGACGATAGTACTTTCCACCCCACCGGGTAAAAAAACTATAATTTCTTACGGCGTTTATTTCTTGAGTAATGATTTTTTCATCATCCCAGACAAGAGGGGCCTTGAGTAAGGGGAGATAAATATATAAGATTGCCAGGAATATAAGCCCAAGGAGAAATATGTTTCTCTTTTTAGATAGATTAATCAACACTTTATCTCTACTCAGATATTACCACAAACCGAAAAAACTGGCAAAATCATCTCTGGCCTCCTCAAATGCAAAGATGCAACCCCTGTTTAAAAAAGGCCAGGTGGACCTGGCCTTTTTGAGTCTGAATTAACTAACTATTACTTAGCAGTCCAAGTAGTAGTTGGTGAACCACCACCATTAGCGCCAGCAAATTCGTCAGTCGCGGTTGTCACAGTAGGAATAGTCAAACCACTAGGAAAGGTGCCTGTGCCACCAGCGGCAATTGTTCCAGTCCCTGGCCAATTGGGATTTCTCACCCAGTAAATAGTGGCATCATTATCTCCATCCACACCATAGGCAGTATCACCATCTATATGGATGGCCACACATTGATAAGTCATATTATTTGTACCTTCGGTACTGCACCGAACAATGCAACCAGCAGCCACTTCATAAGGTTGAGTACCAACAGCACTTGTTACCGCATTTGTACCGGTAATCACTCCACCAGCGGATGAGACTGAGGCTGGGGCAAGAGGACCACCTAATATGGTTCCACCTCCACTACCGCCAGTAGTACTAGTAAGGGTTAAGTTATTAGTAACACCATAACAATCAATCTGTTCCTGCACACTTGCTTCTGCATTCCTGCCCAATTGAACCTGGGCAATGGCCTTTTTGTTTCTGGCCTTCATGACATACGCCTTGTACTGAGGCACCGCAATAGCTGCTAAAATAGCAATAATGGCCACCACAATCATCAACTCAATCAGGGTAAAACCTTTTCTGTTTTTCATCTTTGTCAACATTTTTTTCACCTCCTTTCTTTCTTAATAACCATTTACTATTTACTAATCACTATTTACTAATTACTGCCTTTCCATCACCTCCTTTCTTTAAAATTTAACTGCTTCTTTTGGCTGTAATAATATAAAGCAAATCTCATGCCAAGATAAAATGTGCTATTTTAAAAGGTTTTTGTTTTTTAAAGGGGTTTAAAGGTGACTATTTTTGTCTATAAAATGACAATTTTAGGCATTAATGCCACCCAAAACTTTACACTATAATAATGCCTGCATTTTTAACCCGCTCAAGGACATTTTTTTTGGCAAAATGAGTAATAATGATGGGGATTACTGTTTTACTAATTGTACCTTTTTTAACCTGAGACTAACGAAAAATAATTAAATATGGTCTAAAAAATCCAAATTTCAAAATCCAAATGCCAAATGAAATCCAAATGTCTAAATGCCAAAACATTAAATCAGTGAGTAGTGAAATAGTGAGGGAATGAAATAGTCAAATGTAGTGGAATTGGGGTCTAACCTACAAAATACAGTTAAGAAAATAGAAAACGGAAAACAGAAATTCCCAGTTTCCATTTCCAACGTGTAAACTTGCCAACTTTCCAACTTGCAAACTTTGTTCTTGTTTAAATTTTAAAATTAAACTATAATTAAGCAAAAGTGAATACAGGAGATAAATATGAATAAAAAGGCCATATTTTTTTAATTATCTCTTTTACTTTTTTATCCGCCTCAGCCCTCCTTGCTCAAGATGGCTTTACTCAAAAAGACAGAGAATTATTGATTGAGTTAAAAGTAAAAATGGGAGAGATTGATAAAAGATTTGAGCAAATGATGGATTTTTTAAAAATATTGTCAGCTATCTTTACTAGTTTAGTCATAGCAGTAATTGGTTTTGCTTATTGGGATAGGCGCACAATCATTAAGAACGTTCAAACGTGCTAACGTGTAAACGTGCATAAAGAAGGAAAAGAGGAAATGGGAAAAGGAAAACAGAAAATAGAAATTCCCATTTCCCAATTCCCATTTCCAACGTGTAAACTTGCCAACTTTCCAACTTGCAACTTTGTAATGCCTCAATCAAAATGACTAAGGACTAAGCACCAAGGACTAAGGACTAGGAACTAAGCACTACGCACTAAGGACGTCTCATCGTGCAAACGTGTAAACGTGCTAACGTTCCAATTTGACAGAAGACGATTTTGCATTTTTCAATTTGCATTCTGCATTGAGCCATTGCGCTTAACATTTGGATCTCCGTTAAAATTACTTTGACGAAGTCCTAGGATATAGGCTTAACGAAGCAATCTGCTAAGCCATTGTCTTGGTGTCTATTTTTTGATATTTTTTAAACTATGCCTGCTAATTTACCCCCTCAATATTTTAGTGCAGAGAAAAAATACCGAGAGGCCAAAACCCCTCAGGAAAAGATTTCTGCCTTAGAAGAGATGCTTACCATCATGCCCAAACACAAAGGCACAGATAAACTGCGTGCGGCTTTGAGGAGAAAACTGGCTCAGTTTAAAAATGCCTTGGAGGCAAAGCGAAAGACCAAAAAAGGTCTTAGTTATGTGATAGAAAAACAAGGGGCAGGTCAAGTAGCCATGGTGGGTCTGCCTAATTCAGGAAAGTCTTCATTGGTGAAAAATCTAACCAAGGCCACACCCGAAGTAGCTGATTATCCCTATACTACCCGTATTCCTGTGCCTGGAATGATGGATTATGAGGATGTTCAAATTCAGCTTATAGATTTGCCTCCATTAAGTGAAGATTATATGCAGCCCTGGCTGGGTGATATTTTAAAAAGGGCAGATTTATTATTAATTATACTTGATTTGACTCATGACCCTTTAAACCAATGGCAGAGAGTATCAAAACTTTTAGGTAAGTTTAAAATTACGGTTTCAGAAAGAAACAGGGGTGCTGGTTTTTTTATAAAAAAGGCAGTGGTAATAGCCAATAAATTAGATATACCTGAAACTCAAGAAATCTTTAAGATTTTTAAGTCATTCTGGGAGGAAAACCTGCCTTTAATCCCTGTTTCTGTGAAAGAAGAAAAAAACCTGGATTTGGTTTCTAAAGTTCTTTTTGAAAGATTGGAGGTAATAAGGGTTTATTCAAAAGCACCAGGGAAAAAACCTGATTTAACACAACCTTTTATTTTAAAAAAGGGAAGCACAGTTTATGAATTTGCAGATAAGGTTCACCACCATATAGCCGCTAATTTGAAGTTTGCCCGTATTTGGAATACTCAATTAAAAGGTCTCAGGGTAGAAAGAGAATATGTGCTTAAAGACAAAGACATTGTGGAATTGAGGACATGATTAAAATAGATGGAAGTTTTGGAGAAGGTGGGGGGCAGATTTTGAGGACTTCTCTGGGTTTAGCAGCATTATTACAAAAGCCTGTGCATATTTTTAATATCCGCGCCAAAAGAACAAAGCCTGGATTACGCCCACAACATCTGGCCTGTGTAAAGGCTATTCAAAAAATTACTAAAGCAGAAATTAAAGGGGCAGAGGTTGGTAGTAAGGAACTGGTTTTTATCCCTGAGGGTATTTACCCTAGAGAATATGTGTTTGATATAGGCACGGCTGGTTCTACCAGTTTGGTGTTTCAAAGTATGCTTTTGCCTCTGATGATAGCTCAAAATTGTTCATTAATCAGGATAAAAGGAGGAACACATGTGCCCTGGAGTCCTCCCTTTCACTATTTAAGATATGTGTTTGCACCCACATTGGCTGATTTGGGTGTGAAAATAAAATTAAATATAAATAAATGGGGTTTTTATCCTGAAGGAGGGGGAGAAATAGAAGGAAAAATTTATCCATCTCAAACATTGAAGGCAAAAAATTGGTTAAAACCTCCTGTATTTTCTCAGTTAAAGGCCATTTCTGCCTGTTTAAATCTAGCTGAGCATATTAAAAAAAGGCAGGCAAATACCTTAATAAATCAATTAGAAAAGATAGGGTTGAAAGCAGAGCTTAGAGAAGAAGAGGCAAAAGGAAGAGGGAAGGGGAGTTTTTTATTCTTATGGATTGATGAACACATAAAAGCAGGTTTTTCTGCCTTAGGAGCTAGAGGAAAGGCTGCAGAAAAGGTGGCAGAAGAGGTCTTTAATAACTTTCTTTCATATTATAAAAAAAAGGTGACTTTGGACCCTCATCTTTCTGACCAGATAGTCCCTTATCTCAGTCTGGCTCAAGGTAAATCGGAATTTACTACCATTGTTTCTTCTCACTTACTCACCAATATCTGGGTAATAAATCAATTTTTAAAAAGAAAAATAACATGTAGTGGTAAAATAGGGCAGGTGGGGAAGGTGGAAATTGTTTAAAAAAGACACCTCACGCATTACAGACCGTAAATCGTAAAGTGTTAAAAATAACGCCTTACACTTCACGGATTTATAAATATTGGATTAGACCCCAAAGTTGTGCTAAAAAGCTTTACTGGAGAAAGTATTTAGTTTATAAAAACGATATAAAAGCAATTTTGGAGGGTAAAAGTGTATTATAAAACAAAAAAGCTTGATATTGACTTTGAAAACTTACCTGAAGAGGCAATAAAGGAGCTGTATAATTTTTACGAATACATAATTTACAAATATGGTAGGAAGAAAAAAGTAAATTTAAATGAAATAATGAAAAATATTGATAAATTAAGTTGGCAAATGGGAGAAAAGCTTTACAAAACTAGAGATGAACTTCATGAAAGATAGAGTTTTCTTTGATTCAAATATCATAATTTATTTGTTTGATAAATCAGAAAAAGATAAACATGAATTAGTGAAATATTTATTTTATAAGAATTTGCAAGAGAATATTTCTTACATAAGTACGCAAGTTATATTTGAATATAAATATTATAGGTTTAAATACATGTTATAAAGCTGTGGATTTAAGACTTAGGCATAAGTACTCCTATTGGGATAGTCTCATAATAGCCTCGGCCCTAGAAAACGACTGCTCAATTTTATACACAGAAGACTTACAGCACGAGCAAGTGATTGAAGGTAAATTAAAAATCATAAATCCGTTTGAAAAACAAGGGTAAAGGGAAAATAAATGAACTTTTCCTACTTCACGCCTTACAGACCGTAAAGAGTAAAGTGTTTTAAAAATCCAAATTTCAAAATCCAAATGCCAAATGAAATCCAAAGGTCAAAATGCCAAAACATTAAATCAGTGAGTAGTGAAATAGTGAGGGAATGAAATAGTCAAATGTAGTGGAATTGGGGTCTATAATTAAAAGTGAGAGTAAAAAATAGGGAATGAAATTAAGAAGCCTTCTTTATGTGATATAAATGATAAATGGCTAGGGGAACATTTGTGGCTAACGGGGTCAGTCAATAATGTTGAATTATTGTGACTCGGTTTGAATTGCCGGATGTTCTCCTGCCAATACCCTGTCTAATGGAAAGGTGCCTTTAAGTGGCTATTATA
>NZ_CP013015.1:128432-167130 GCF_001577525.1 Candidatus Desulfofervidus auxilii
TGCAAACTTTCCAACTTGCAACTTTGTAAACGTGCTAACGTTCCAATTTGACAGAAGGCGATTTTGCATTTTTCAATTTGCATTCTGCATTCTGCATTGAGCCATTGCGCTTAACATTTGGATCTCCGTTAAAATTACTTTGACGAAGTCCTAGCGTGAAGAGTAAAGTGTTAAAAAAGACACGACTCCTCTTTATTTTATACAAACCCTTCTAACTTCCTTTATGTCAGTATAGCCTTTAAAGACCTTTTGAATACCATCTTGCTTTAAGGTAGTCATGCCGGCTAGAATGGCAGCTTTTCTTATTTCTTCAGTAGGGGCTTTTTTCTTAATGAGGGTTTTAATCTCATCATTATTTATAAGCAACTCATGAATCCCCATCCGTCCTTTGTAACCCGTGCCTCCACAAATATCACAACCTTTAGCCCGATAAAGGGTTAAATTTTTATTGTATTTTATGCCTGTGCGGTCAAAATATGCTTTACCATATTCCTCAACTATTTCCTCAAATTCTTCTTTACTGGGATGATAAGCTTCTTTACATCTACACAGGGTTCGCACCAGTCTTTGAGCTAGAATGCCCAAAAGAGAGTCTGAGAAATTGTGGGGGTCTAATTTCATTTCCAGTAATCTAGTTATGGTTTCAGGGGCACTGTTAGTATGAAGGGTAGAAAATACTAAGTGTCCAGTAAGAGAGGCCTCTATGCCAGTGAGGGCTGTTTCTTCGTCCCTCATTTCCCCAATCATGATTACATCTGGGTCGGCTCTTAAAAATGACCTCATGAGACGGGCAAAGGTAAGGCCTATTTTGGGATGGACTTCTACCTGTCTGAGACCAGGCTGGGTAATCTCTACTGGGTCTTCAGCTGTCCAGATTTTTCTATCAGGTGTATTTATGTAATATAAGGCAGAGTGCAAAGTAGTGGTTTTACCAGAACCCGTGGGTCCTACTACCAATACTAGACCATAAGGTTGAGAGACAATCTCTTTAAACTTCTTAAGATTTTCTTCAGACATACCTATTTCATTTAATTTTAGCGGAATTCCAGTGTGAAGCAATCTTAATACAGCATCTTCATTGCCACCTACCGTAGGTATAGTGGCTACACGCAATTCCAAAAGGGTTTTTCCTTTCTGCCTAAATTTTATCTTTCCATCCTGAGGAAGCCTTTTTTCAGCAATATCTAATTTGGACATAATTTTGATTCTAGAAATCACAGCTTTGGTAAAACTGTTTGGTATTTGAATATATGGCTGACAGACTCCATCAATCCTGAACCTGACCTGGGTAATCTTATTTGAAGGCGATGGCTCTATATGGATATCTGATGCCTTTTTCCGCCAGGCATCTAAAATCATTTGATTTACAAATTGAACTACCCGACTATCTGTTTCGTCAATCTCCTCTGTTTCTGAAACTAACTCTTCTTCTGTTATTCCCTCTTCTTCTACATCTGCTACTAAGTCTTGAATAGAACTTCCTCTTTGTTGTCCCCAAAAATAGTCCACGAAACTTTCTATATCTTCTTTGGTACTTACTACCAATTCAATATTTGGTGTCTGCAATAAATTTTTAATTATATCTACACGGGATAAGTCATGCGGGTTATCAATAGCTACTATTACCTTATTATTTTCCCTTTTTAGAGGAACCCAGTGATTATATTTTAAATATTGATACTTTAATTCCTTTATCAAATCCAAGGGGATAGGGATATTAGGGTCAAAGGAAACAAAAGGACAGCCAAAAAACAAAGAAAGGGCCTCTAAGATGTCTTTTTTACGAACCTTATATTTCTGCATAAGGATAAATTCAACACTTTTCTTTTCCTTTTCAGCCTCCGCTTGGGCCTTTTCTAAATCTTCTTTTTTAATAACACCTTTTTGAAGGAGATAATCAAATTTAGTGCCACTTTTTACTTTGGTAGATAAAGATTGTATTTTTTGTTTCAGGTCTGGAAATTGCTCCTTATTTTTAATTTGTTTCAAATAAGATAAGGCTTTGCCATAGATATTTATTCTTTCATATAAATTGGCTAATTTATATTTAATTTCCTCTTTTTTTTCAAAAGAAAGAGTGTCTTTACTGGTTAAAATTTCTTCTAAAAATTTAATAGCACTTAATTTTAAGCCTTGTTTTTCATAACAATAAACAATATTTGAAATGCAATCTTCTATTTTATAATCTGCATTAAGTGCCTTTTTAAATTCCTCTACTGCTTCTTTAAACAGCTTTATATCTTTTAACACCAAAGCCTTTTGGTATATTTCTGAAGGATTTTCTGATTCTAAAATAGGGAAGGGAACTACATTATCTTGGTCTTTGATATTATTTTCAATATTTTCAATTTTTTCTTCTAATAACTTCTTTTGAGCCTCAACTTCAGGAGTAACAGGCATTTCTTCCAGATTTTTTAGCAAGTTTATATAAATCTTCTTTGCATCAGTATATAGACCCTGCTCATAACAAACTTCAGCTTCTTTCAAAAGAGAGGCAAATTCAGTTTGGTCTAAAATATTTTCTCTTTCCACAGACATTATTTATTCCCCCTTTAAAAGATAAGCAGGATTGATCAAATAAGCCATACCTTTTGGGGTTTCAATTTCTGCTTCTATTTCTTTCTCCCCTATTTTATTACCTGTTTCAGAAAGATAAGGTTTTTCAAAAATCATTTTATTTAAAAATAAAATACCATATTTTCCATTATATTGCAACAAAACTGCCGTATTGTATACAGTGTCTTCTGTTTGCTCCCATGAGAGTTTTAATACAGGAACTTCTAGGTTTTTTAAATCCTTTTCTTTTAAATTTTTCAGCTCACCCTTCATATTCTTACTTAGTTTTCGCCAAAAAGACTTAAATTCCTTAAGCAAGATAGAATCTCTTTGAATGAGACTTTTGGCTTTCTTAGGAGAAACAGGATAAATGTTAGCTATATTATTTAGAGGTAAGGCTATTAGTTTTTCTTCTAAGGAAAAAACTAAAACATAAGGCCATGTTTCTGAAACAGGAAGTTCTTTGGTTTCTGACTCTTCAGGGATTTCTGTTTTTAATTCAGGTTGTGGTGGGGCTTCTTTAATTTGAGGTTTCTCTTCTATTGGTTCTGGTTCAACTTTTCTCTCTGAGACTGCTTCTTTTTGTTGAATAAAAATGTTTTCTAAGTGTGTAATCTTCTCTTTTAGCAAATCAAATTCTGACTTAAATGTTTCCATGATTACAAACTTAGCATTTATTTCTTCTATTTGTTTCAAAAAATCGGAAATTTTAGCATTAAGATGTTGAATCGGGCTAATAGTTTGTTCTACTTTACTTTCTAAAGTATCATTTAGAGATTGAATAAGTCCTTTCAGCATAGAAAAGCCTGTTTCTATTCTATTTGTTAATTCTTCAGGCACAGGAGTTGCTGCTGAAGCAACGGGTGTTTCTGGTTGAACCCGAGGCATTTCTGTCAGAGGACGTTCTTTAGCTTGGACTTCTGGTTTAATTTCACGAGTTTCTGTAGGCACCACTTCTTCGGGAGCAACTTCTGGAGGTTTTGGCGGCTTTGCTTCTTCGGCCTGTACAGCCTTTTTTATACTGGGTATTTTATCCCGTAACTGAATAAATAAAGTGTAAACTTTTCTTACCTTTTGCCTTTTTTCCCTTTCAGGCAAAGCAGTAGTATTTATTTCTTTGAATGTTTTAGCTATCTTACCTAATATATTAAGGGTATCTGATGGTGCTAACTCTTTTGAGATAGTAAGAAACTTAGTAATACTTCCCATCATAGCAAGTAAAATGTTACTAAATTTATCTGCATAAGCACCCTTTAACTCTTCAATAGTTTTCCTAAGGTTACTCAAATCCTTATCACTAAATTCCCAATCTAGACTTAAAATAGATTCTTCAAGCCGTGAAATACGAGGGTCAATTTCTGAAGGTGTCTCTGAAAAGAGCTCATCTATAGCGGAAAATGCCTCCTCTTCTATTTTTTTCAAATCCAATTCTTTTTCTTCTTTTTCTTCCATTTTTAAACCTCTTTTTAAAGAGTTATTTTCTATTTTATCTATAAAACCCCTTTATCTTAAGGTGTTTAATAATCTCCTCTACCTTTTTTTGCTTATGTCTGAGTTTTTTTTGAATCCTTTTTTCTTCTTTTGATACCTTTGTTTTTTCAATATGACATCTATCACATTCTATAGTAGGTACATCGGCTGGGAGATATATTTCCTTTATCCTTTTGTGGCAACCCCAACATTTCATATGATAGGCAATAGTAAGTTCTTGTTTGGTCTTGCCATGACAATCTGAACATTCCTGTACTTCTCTTTTAGGGGTCCAGATATTTTGGCCATTTTTATATAAGTGGTGACAAGAATTACATGTTACCTGGTATTCTTCAGCATGGAGTTCATGAGAAAACCAAACAGGAGGATGTCTGTATGGACCAAATTGTTCAAATTTGGAATCTCTTATCTCTAATAACTCAACTGGGGGTTTTTGTTGGGCATATACTTGTACCACAATCAGGACAATTGCAGATATTAGCAATATAAAATAATATTTTCTCATTTTTTCCCCTTTTATAAAGTTGTCCTCCTTTGTAATCTTTGAATGGCCTTTCTCAAGCTTACCTGCATTCTCCTTAAGGCATCAGCCAAATCCCCAATTTCATCAGTAGAAGTGATTTCAATAGGAACATTTAGTTCGCCTAAACTAATTCTGTTTGCTACATCAGTTAAGTGCAAAACAGGCTTGGTCATTCGCATAGCAAAGACAATGGCTAAAGAGATTACTATTACTATAGTAACAATTCCACCCAAAAAGAATTCCCATAAAAACCTTTTTTGAGTTGAAACAAGGATAGATTTTAATTCTTTTAAGGGAGCTTCTATTTCTTTAGTATAAATGGCAGTTGCTACCATTAAGGGTGTATTGGGAATAGGCATAACTACCATGAATTTTCTTTCTATCCGCCCATCTGGTTCTTTCCAAAAATAGTAACCTCTACTAAAACGTTCTCCTGATTTTGGCCCTTGAACGATACGCCAAAAATCAGGGTTTTTCTTGGCCATGGATGTCAATTCTGTCCCAACCAACTTGGGATTGGGATGTAAAAAATAGGTTATTTTCCCTGCTTCTTTCATAAGCAAAAATGAATAACCAGTCTTTCCTACTGTTTGAACGCCATTTTGAAGAAGCACAGGGTCGTATTGCCACTCATCCCAATTAACTTTCCCTCTGGTTTTTCTTGTTATTTGTGTTTGGAAATATAGTTGAATCATTTTCATGATGTCTTCAGCCTTTTGCTCTACCAAGACTTCAGCCGAACTTCTTAAACTTTGTTCTGCTTGGATGGATGCAAATTGATTTATTTTAGTGATGTGATAATAACCTGCACCAGTAGCTAATAATAAAGGAATAATAGAAATGGCTAAAAATACTAAAATGAACTTTGTTCTAAGACTCATAACTTCCTCCTATTCCTATATGCGTTTTAATATTTCTAGCATCTTTTTTTGAAAAATTATTTTTTTATTTGGGTCATCAATTTCTTTTGAAATGCGTTCAAGAATAATAGAAATCTTATCATAAGGAAATCTTTCTTTTATCTCTTCTAAGTTTTCTATTTCATCATCAATCACAGCCTCAGCAATAGGTCCAATAAGGGTAGCTAGTTCGGTCTTTAAGGTTTTCCAGAAGAGGGGGGGGATATATTTTTGTTCTTTTTCTTGTGGCATTATTTCTTCTTTATCTTGAAGTTTAGCCAATCCCTGCTTTTCTAATTTATTAGCTATTTTAAATACCTGGTTGATATCCATCCCAATTTCCTTAGCAATTTTAGACAGACTTAGTTGTTTTTGACTTAAGGCAATAACCATCCACTCTTGGGGTTGTAAACTTACTTCCTTTCCTTTAGGAATCAAAGAAAGGACTTTGTTTTGCAATGCTCTTGTTGAAACACTAGCTTGTAATTCTGTATTAAGTTTTTCTAAAATACTTTTTGTGTCTTCATCAAAGTGACGTTGAGATGTGGTCAGTTCATCTTGAAAGCTAAAATCGCCTTGAGTTAAGGCTGTTAATTTCAAAAGGGCTTCATACCCCTTTTTTTCTTCAAAGTTGGCTGCATATATTTCTCCTCGCTTTAAAAAGACAAAACCCTGTTCTTTGTCTGTTTTAAGCGATAATCTCCCAGAATGCTTAGCTTTAGTTAATAAAGACAATAGGTCTATTACATTTATTTGACTAAGGTTTCCTTTTAATACCTCTACCATCTGTTTTTACCAAAACTTCAATTTTTTTAAACCCTTACTTTTTCTAGATACCCATTCATTTAATGTTACTGTTACTTCCATACGCAATAAGGCTAAAGGAATATCTCTTTTTACCCAGATCACTATCCAATCTTTATTTACTTTTTTAAAAAGAAGAAAATCAGATTCAAATACACAACCAACTTCTTCTTTAAACATTCTATCCTCAAAAAGCTTAGATAATTTAGGTAAAATATCTTTTAATTGTCTGGTGGTATTTATATCCAGAGGGATATTTAAAAATTCTTTAATTTTTTTATTATTCCACCACCAAACCCCCTTTACCTTATCCATACTTGCCATTTTTCTCAAAGCTTCTTCCATTTCAAATTCCCAAGAGAGAAGATAAACCTGTGTTTTCTATAAAGATTTTATATTTTTGTTTTAAATAACTTGCTTCTTGAACTATCTTTTTCTCTAAATCCTTGTTGTGTTTAATTATTTCTGTACACACTTCTTTCAAGGCTTCTAATAACTCTTTTTCTGAGGCATCTCCATAAAAAGCAATTTTTCCTTCTTTATATTCAAATTCATTGGCAAATGGGTCTAAAAAGGGATACTTCTCAGCCTTTTCTACACCCTTTTGACGCCATAAAAGGGAAAAATTTTTTTCACCTATAATTTTCTCCAATACAGCTAGATATTCTTGAAAAAAATTGGTGATGTTCTCTAAATTTATGTTTGTGGATATTTGTTCTAAAGGTAATTTATAAACATTAAAAACAGCTTCTGAAGTACGTTCTGTAATCTCAGGAAGATGAGCTTCTCCTTTTTCAAATAACCAATTTTTCCAAGAACTACAAGTCCCTATTACTATCCCATTTTGAAAATAGATAAAACTTTTTTCATTTCCAGAGAGGATGATTTCAGCCCAGCCGGTTATTTCTTCTCTTTTTAATTTATGTAAAAGTCTGATCAAATCTGTGAAATCAGTGCTCAAATTGGGATAAAGGATTTCTGCAGTTACTAAATTAGCCCAAAAGGGAGCTGTTTCTTCAGGGAGGCGATAAACATTAACAATTCCCTCATTAATATTACTTAATATTCCTTCTAAAGATAAAAATTTATACTCGTTATTAAGTATTTCAAAAGTATTAATGACTTGGCCATGGTCTAAAAAAATCAAGCATTCTTTTTCTGAAGTCTTAATTTGAATATAGCCTGTAAATAAATCATTCTTTAGAAAATTAATAAAATTACTTAGATTCAAATAAGAAGTATGAAGATTTTCATGGTAAACTTCAAATTGGGGTAAAAACAAACTTAATCCTCCTTAACAATTTCTTTGATTTTAAAAATAAGTTCTTCTAATCCTACATGGGGGAGTAAGTTGATTTTTATTATGCCTTTACTTGTTTTTAAGAATAAACAAAAATGATTATTATCTTTACTCCATAAACACTCCACTTTCCCTCCTTCTAAAAGTTGACCTGTTTTAGAAAAAAGTAGATAAATTTCTTCAAAAAAAAATTCCTCTTCAACCTGAGATACCTTCCCTGCAAGTTTTTTCTCAATACTTTCCAAATAATTTTTTGTCTCATCCTGTTGTCTAACTGCTTCTAAAAATAGATACTCATAAGGAAGATCAATCTCCTGTTCAGGGAAGGAAACATTGTTTTCAAACAAGAATTCTCCTTTTTTTAAACTTATCAATTTATAAAAGGCCTTTTCTCCTTTTACATTGCCCATGTGAGCGGCGATTATTTGTCCGTTTTTCAAAAAAATCTCTCCTATTTTAGTTTTATCGTTATATAAAGATAAACATCCGCTCTTTTTTTCTTGATAACAGAGTTGTATCACAGTGGACACTGAGATAATATCTATGTCACCTTTTAACATAATTTTATATTAAGCCAAATTCCACTTGCTTTTTGAGCCAGAGAGATTTCACATCTAAAGCAGGAAAGTTTCCTTCTGATGTTTCTATCTTATCTTCCATCTTCCTGCCCTTGATTACTTCCTTTAAGGGCTGATTTACAAATATAACTCCATAATTTTCCATATCTGGAATTTTTACTACCACAGCAGCATGGTATTCTCCTTCAGTATCCGTTTCGGGTTGGAGCACATTAAGAAACATATTTTCTAATTCGCCCTTTTTCTTTTCTTTCAACTCTCCTGTAAGTCCCTTAGTAATAGGATTTAAAAAACTCCCAATTTGACCAAATTTAATTAAAGGTTTTTGCACTAATTTTTTTGCTTTTTTTGAAGAAATTTTATACACATTTATTACTACTTCAGTAGGAAGAGCAAATCTTTCTTCACCTATACCTATAAGGTAAAAAGGAACTTCTTCTATTTCTTCAGTTTCTGAGGTTTCTGGTAATTTAATAGGAGTTTCTTCTGGAGATGGAATCCTTTCAGAACTAGCTATTAATCTCTGTAAGATTCTTTGATTTTCTTCAATTTTAATGTTTATTTCGTGCAACTTAGTTTCTACTGTTTCTATTATTTTTTCGGTCAAGACTTTTATTTCTTTAGGCCTTTCACTGGGGGTTTCTGAAAAAGTAGGGGAGGGGGATTGGGTCTTTAAATCCTGATACTGCCTATAAAAATCCTGAATTAAGCCTTCCTTTTCCGAAGGTTTTGTCTCAGAAGAAAGAATTAAAGGTAACTTATCTGTCATAGTGGTAAATAACTCAGAAATATTTTCAAATTTCAATAGAGCCCTGGTCATGTTTTCAAGCATTTTTAAATAAGTTTGGGTGTGTTTATCTACCCTAGAAAACAACTCTTTACAATCAGATATAATTTCTTCACCTAGAGTTTTGTCTTTAGACTGAATAAAACTTTCTAATTTCTCCTGAAATGAAGAAGGTAAAGATTCTTTTTGAGTTGTTTCTTCTACCAAAATATCTTGAAAAGAAGCAACTTCCTCATTTAATTCTTTCTCCCATTCTTCTAAAGAAATTTCTGGGGATTTTTCTTTTTTATCCATCTCAGCCTCCTGCGACTTTTACCATTCCTTTCGGAAAGATAAGCTTTCTAATTACTGACTGAATGGTAAGTTTTGCCGCTGTTTTTAAGGTTTCAAATACATTATAACCTGTCAGGGCACTAGCAGGAAAAGATGGTGCTTTAAGTTCTGCATTTAAATCGTTCTCTAAAGTATCTATATCTAATAAAGGTATACCATTTTCAGCTAAGTCTCTTTTATTCCACTGGAATACTAGAGGTATATCCTCCAACCTTAAATTGTGATAAGCTAAATTTTTTTTCAGATTTTCTAGGCTTTCTATATTAGCCTCCCTCCTTGCTAAAATAGAATCCGCAGTAAAAATAAGCCCATCTACTCCTTTTAACACTAATTTTCTAGTCGCGTCATAGATTACTTGGCCCGGGGTAGTATAAATCTGGAGCTTTAAATCAAGACCGTGTATCTTACCCAATTCTATGGGAAAAAAATCGAAAAAAAGTGTTCTATCTCCTTTAGTATTTATAGTAATTAATTTACTAGTCAATCTATCTTTTAGTTTTTCCTGAAGCTTGTTATAGATATACACTAAATTTGTGGTTTTCCCACTTCTCCCAGGGCCGTAATATACAATTTTGACTTGAATTATCCTTTCTTTCAAATTGACCAAGGCCATAGATTTTTTATTCCTCTAACAACCTTTGGATTTCCTTCTTAATACTTTCTACCTTCAGACGAAGTAATCCCAGTGAAACATAGGGTTTAAAAAGAACAATAAGTAGTATCTCAGGAGATATTCTAGTAAAATGAATATTTTCTTTCTGTCCACGATGAAATAAAAGAGAAAATTCTTCTTCGCCTATAAGACGAGCAATCTCTTTAGTAGCCGCAAAATTAGCCGCAGCCAATACTGCCAGACTGGTAGCATCTACAGCCCCTTCTCCATTTTTGCAAATAAGATTACCTGCCATATCTGTAAGAAGGGTATAGCTTGCTCCTCCTTCCTTTATCAGTTTGGTTAAAAGGCCTCCTAACTGGCTTAACTTATCTTCTTCTAAAACTAAATTCATATCAAAACCCCTTATTTTTCATACTCCATTTGTATTTTTAAGTCAAGCCTGCAAGTTACCAAAGATTATGTCGGATAATAAATATTATGTCAAATTTAGTTACCAAGTGGCGGGGGCAGTTTATACTCAAAGAGACGGTTGACAAAATGTAGTTTTTCACTCTAAATTTAGGAGTCATAAATTAAAAGGGAGTGCAACATGAAAAAAATACAAAAGAGAATGTATTATTTATTTGTCTTGGGAGTTTTTTTATGTGAAAGTTGTACCACCACAAAAACTATATTTGTTCCCCCTCTGAAAAAGGAACCTACTGTTTATCAAATCTATCAAGTTGTTCTGGATACCTTTCAAGATTTAGCAGTGCCGGTTGAATTTCAAGACCCTCCTTATTCCTTAGAAACTTCTTGGATATATTGGCCACCTAGTGCATACAACAAAATTTTGGGGTTTCCTCTTACCTGGTGGAAATACCGGGTAATAACTAGTGAAAAAACAATTATATTAGAAGCCAAAGGACGGGGATTTAGTTTAACTACCCTATTTTTAGTGAATTTTATACCTGCTCCGGTTAGCTGGATAAGCAAGATGTTGGAAGATAATTTAAAGGCTTTAGATATAAATATTGAAACCCGTATAATCTTTAACTAAATTAGAGAAAAATATGTCTATTTCTCGGAAAATTCAGGGTTTTATAGAATCTGCCTCCTGGATTAGGAAGATGTTTGAAGATGGTGCCTATTTAAAACAAAAATATGGGGCTGAAAATGTATTTGATTTTAGTTTAGGAAATCCTCATTTAGAGCCCCCTGAAGAATTTTATATTGCCTTAAAAGAAGAATCAGAAATTCATAGGCCTCTTCAACATGGCTATATGCCAAATGCTGGTTTTTGGGAAACTAGAGAAGCCATTGCTAATTATCTTACCCAGGAACACCATATAGAGTTCTCTCCTCATGAAATAATAATGACTTGTGGTGCTGCTGGGGCATTAAATGTTATCTTAAAATCCATTTTGGAGCCAGGAGAAAAAGTCATTGTCCCTCTACCTTATTTTGTGGAATATAAGTTTTACATTGATAATCATGGTGGAATAATAAAAACTATACCTACCAAAGAAACATTTGATCTAGATATAGAAGCCATTGAGAAACATTTAGATTTAAATACTAAGGCCATTTTGGTTAACTCTCCTAATAATCCTACAGGACAAATTTATCCCGAAGATACTTTAAAAGAACTGGCTGATTTACTTTATCAGCATAAAGAAAAATATAATCGTATTGTCTATCTTATTATGGATGAACCATACCGAAAATTGATTTATGACAATGAAAAATTACCTAATATATTTCAAATTTATTCAGAGACTATATTAGCCACTTCCTTTTCCAAAGACCTTTCTTTAGCTGGAGAAAGAATTGGTTATTTAGGCATTCACCCTCAAGCTACATATAAAAAAGAGCTTATAGAAGCAGCCATTTTAGCCAATCGGATATTAGGATTTGTCAACGCCCCTGCATTGATGCAAAGAGTAATCAAACATATTTTAAATACTTCAGTAGACATAGAGCGCTATAAACGCAACCGGGATTTTTTATGTAATGGCCTTGCTGAGTGTGGTTTTTCTTTTCTACTTCCTAAGGGTGCCTTTTATGTATTTCCTAAAACCCCTATTGCTGATGATATAACTTTTGTAAAGGCATTACAAAAAGAACTTATCCTGGCTGTCCCTGGGAGTGGTTTTGGTGCACCAGGATACTTCCGCCTGGCCTTTTGTGTAGAGGAAAAAGTAATAGAAAATGCCCTTCCCCATTTTCGGAAAATAGCCAAGGAATTTGGGCTGTCAAAATAATGTCAAAGGTCAAAACTCAAATGAAAGACAATAGACAGTAGACACCAGGAAATATCTATAGTCCACTTTTACCCTTGTAGACTTTGGTGCAACCTGTATCTCTGAAAATGTTGCTATAATTGTAATAATAGTTAAGAAAATGCTACAATAAAAAAATGAAAAAAGTAATAGTAGCCCTAAGTGGAGGAATGGACAGTGCAGTTACTGGGTATTTACTTAAACAAAGGGGTTATGAAGTTAAGGCGGTGTTTTTAAGATTAACGGATAATTATCCCCCCTACCCTCCATCGGCTATTGCCCAGTTTTTAGGAATTCCTTATACAGAGCTTGATTTAAGAGAAGATTTTAAAAAATTAATTATTGAACCATTTGTCAAATTTTACCTTTGTGGAAAAACACCAAATCCCTGCATCTGGTGCAATCAAAAGATTAAGTTTGGGATTTTACTGGATAAAGTTAAAAAAATGGGCGCAGATTATTTAGCTACTGGCCATTATGCTAGAAAAATCTATCAAAAAGGAAGATACCTCCTTTTAAAGGGTATAGACAGGAAAAAAGAGCAATCCTATTTTTTATTTTATATCTCTCAGACGCAATTATCCCATATTTTATGGCCATTAGGGGAATTATCCAGAAATAAAGTTGAAAATATTGCTTCAAATATCGGATTTTATATTAATAAATTTAAGGAAAGCCAGGAAATTTGTTTTATTCCTGATAATAATTACCGATTATTTTTAGAAAACTACGCTAGAGATAAATTAGATAGATTAAAGGATAGGGGGGAAATCGTTAATGAACAAGGAAAGATTTTGGGGAAACATAGAGGTTTTTGGCGCTATACTATCGGGCAAAGACATGGTATTGGGGTTTGCAGTAAAAAACCATATTATGTAAAAAAAATAGATGCAGAGAAAAACTTACTTATTGTAGCCCCTCGCCCTGCTCTATTTTTTAAAGAGGCTATAGTAGAAAAACCAAATTTTTTCCCATTTGATTATTTGAAATCAGTTTTAGAGGTTTCCGTTAAAATTCGCTATAGACAGGAGGAGACACCAGCAATAATCCAACCTTTAAATAAAGAGTTAATTAGGGTAGTATTTAAAAAGCCTCAATTTGCAGTAACACCTGGTCAGGCAGCCGTATTTTATCAAGGAGACATTTGTGTAGGAGGTGGCCTAATAAAATCTGCCCAATGAATATAGCCATTTTTACTATAGGTTGTAAAGTTAATCAGTATGAATCTGATTCCCTGGCTAGTTTGTTTAAGAAAAAAGGCTATAGTATAATTGATAACATAGAAAAGGCTCATATTTGTATAGTTAATACTTGCACTGTAACCCACCGGGCAGATTATGATAGCCGGCGTCTTTTGCGTCAAATAATCAAAAAAAATCCCCAGGCTATTTGCGTTGCAACTGGTTGTTACGCTCAAATAGCTTATAAAAAATTGGCTCAAATAAAGGGGATTGATTATATCGTTGGAAACAAAGAAAAGGCAGAATTAATAAAACTTTTGCCTTATTTAAAAAAACAATCTTTTCCCCAAATATTAGTGGAGAAAAATCCTACCACTTTAGATACTTTAGTTTGTTTTCCTCCTTCTGATGGAGACACTATAAAACGAACTCGGGCCTATTTAAAAATTCAAGATGGTTGTGATGCCTTTTGCAGCTATTGCATTGTGCCTTATGCCAGGGGAAGGGCTAGAAGTCTAAGTCCTGAAGAAGTAATAAAACATATTTATTACCTACAAAATCAAGGATTTAAAGAGCTTGTGCTTTGTGGTATCCATTTAGGAGAATATGGGAAAGACCTTTCTCCACCTATTTCTTTTTTATCGCTCTTAAAACTACTTAAAGACCAGGGATTGAATTTACGTATACGGTTAAGTTCAATGAATCCTGCCGAAATTAATTACCAATTTATAGAGTTATTTGAAAATTGGCCAAATCTTTGTCCCCATTTACATATTTCCCTTCAAAGTGGCTCTGAGAACATACTTCAGAAAATGGGGAGACCTTATACCATAGATAAATTTAAAGAAATTGTGTTGGATTTAAAATACAGTTTTCCCTACCTTGCCATTGGTGTAGACATTATTGTAGGTTTCCCAGGAGAAACAGAAAGAGACTTCTTGCAAACCTATAATTTAATAAAAGAAATGCCTGTATCTTACTGCCATATCTTTTCTTATTCTGATAGGCCTGGAACAAAAAGTGCAAAAATGAAAGAAAAAGTGCCATTAGAAATTATTAAAAAAAGAGTTAAAGCACTTAGACAATTAGATAAAAATAAAAGAGCCCAATTTTTTAAAGAAAATATGGGAAGAACAGTTCAGGTATTAATTGAACAAAAAGTGGATGGTTTTTCTAAGGGACATAGTGAAAATTATATTTCTGTTTATATGGAGGAAAAAACCGAAATAAATCAAATCATTCCGGTTAAACTCATTGATTACTTTCATGATGGAGTATATGGAAAGATACACAAGGGTGAATAATTGTGGAGAAAAACATTAAAGAAATTTTACAAACAGGCAGTAGCCTTTTAGGTATAAATTTAAATCAAAGGCAATTACATCAATTTCAACTTTATCTATTAAGGTTGAAAAAATGGAATAAACATATCAATTTAACCTCTCTAAAAAATGACAAAGAAATAGTTATAAAGCACTTTTTAGATTCTCTCACACTAATTTCCTTTTTAAAACTCTCCTGGGAGGTAATAGACATTGGTAGTGGAGCAGGATTTCCTGGTTTACCTTTAAAAATTGCCCTACCCTCTCTTAAGGTAACTTTAGTAGAAGCTAGACGGAAACGTGTAGCTTTTTTAAAAGAAATTAAACGCCTTTTAGACTTAAAAAATATAGAAATTATTCAAGCCTACCTTGAGTCTAAGCGCTCAATTTTACCTCTGGCCAGCTTTGATGCTGTATTTAGTCGCGCAGTGGCACCATTATCTGAATATATAGAACTAGCACTTCCTCTGGTTAAAGAAGGTGGATTGATTTTATCTATGTTAGGAGAAAAAAAATCAAGAGAAACATTAGGAAATATTTGTCAAAAATACCCAGTTTCTATCGCAGAATGCAAAAGTTTTATACTGCCCTTTAGCAATATCAAAAGAGAAATAGTGGCATTTAAGAAGACTTAAAAACATCATCTAACATCTCTTTTAACTTGCCCTTATCAGGAATAAATCCAAATACCCTTTCCCATACATCAGGCAATTCCATACATAAATAAACCACCACATTTGGTGCATATTCTCTAATCCAACTCAGTATTTTTCTATAAACATGAATGCGAATAGGCTTGAAGTAACGGCGTTTACCATCTATAGCCGGGATGAATTCTCCATAAATAATGTCACTCTGGGGAAACCGACGCTTAATAATATGTTTTAAACGGGGCATAAAGCGAAAACTACCTAAACTAATCCAGGCAATACCTTCAGGTTGAATGTATTTAAAAAGCCAATCAATGGTTTTTTTATAGTCCTCTTCCCAGCCTGGATAATAAATTATGGGGTCAAAATGAAAACCTACCCAGTAACCCCATTTTTGACATTTAGCAGCCGCCTTAAGGCGCTCTATTAAGTTAGGTGCCCCGTGTTCTTCCTGAAAAGTGATTTTTTCTGTATTAAGAGACCAGGAAACTACCGTATGCCTATTGTGTTCCAATTGGGATAAGTTTTCTATTACTGTGCTTTTAGTTTTTAATTCCAGAATAAGATTATCCCGTTTAGCAAAATAAGGCACCAATTTTTTGCTTAAATGGGTGATATGGTCACAGAAAAGGCTATCTGTTAACTCTCCGGTGCCAATGCGATAAAAACCTGTTTTTATATTATCTAATTCTCTAAATAAATCTTTTAAATTGGTATAGATTTGGATAAAGGGCTTATTTAAATAACTTTGTAAAATACAATAACTGCAATCAAATCCACAATTTGTGCCCACTTCTAAGATGCGATATTCACAACTAAGATAAAACTTTTTATTTGTGCAAGGACAAGGGCGGAAAAAACGTCCTTTGTTTTTGGTAAGATAGAGAATGTGTTTGTCATAAATACTGCCATTTGATTTATCAGATAATACTATCTGTTGAGAAATATGAGATAGCCTGCTCAGAATTTCTTGAGTATAAGATAAATTTATGACCGATTTATCTATGAATACCTTTTGAGGAAAATAGCGTTTCAAACCATTGTTCACCAATCAACTCCTGCCAGGCCTTAGTTTGAGATATTTTAAACAATTGTTGCAATTTTTCCGAGAATTCAATAGCATTCTTAAAATTTAATTTCAATTTATATTCACCATCTTCCCAATATAACGGAGGAATGATATCACAACCAGAAGGTAAATTTAATGATTTTAGTTTACTTCTAAAAATTTCTTCGGCTGTAAACAATAGAGGAAAACGCACTTGACGCAAATATGCTCTTATCTGATTTAATTTTTTCTCTCTAGGAATATTATAATTATTAAGGGTTTTTTCAATCTTTTGATTTATAATTTCCTCTACCGAAACCTTATCTCTTCCCCGAATATCCAAGATGTATTCTACTATCTCTTTTTGTAAAGAGTAACTGGGACCAAGCTCTGTAAATAAAACATGGATCTTTTCTCTTTCTTTATCAGATAAAGATTCTATTTGCTTAAGAATATCAGGGAAAATTTTAAAACTCATTATCTTCTCAATGTGGCTACTAACCGTTTAGGAAATAAAAATAAATCCAAGGCATCATTAATATTATTGACTATTATATGGGCATTGAGTAAGGCCTCTACTGCTGTCCCCTCTTCTCCTAAAATGCAAATACTGAGTGCGGCTTCCTTAAACATAAGGCTATCATTTACCCCATTGCCAATAGTTACGCAATATTTATTGTTCAAGTTTTTAATAAATGTTTGTTTTTCTACTGCACCATTTAAAGAAGCAATTCTATGAATTTGCACAGGCAAATTTTGAAAAACTTGTGCTACTGTGCCATAAGTGTCTGCGGTAAGAATAAAAATTCTCTCAAAAATGGTGCTTAAGTGCTTTAAACGTTTTTTTACACCAGGTAATAATTTTCCATCAAGGGCAAGAGTGCCATTTAGGTCCAAAATCAAATATCTAATATCTAATTGACCCCATCCGGGAATGGAGATATTTAATCCTTTTTTCATTTACTCACTCTCAGTTTTTTCTAAAGCAAACTCTAAAAATGCCTGAGCAAAAGGAGAAAGTGTTTTATGTTCCAGATATACAAGGTAGAAATCTCTCTTTAAGGGCTTTTTGTCAAAATAAACAATTTTTATGAGACCTGCCTTTAGTTCTATTTCTATTGCCCGTTTAGAAAGAATAGAAATTCCTATGCCATTTATAATAGCCTGACGAACTGCTTCGGTACTACCTAGCTCAGCTACTATGTTCAATTTATCTATATTAATTCCTCTTTGGTTTAAAAAATGTTCCATAACCATCCGAGTACCAGAGCCCTGTTCCCGAAGGATAAATGGTAGATTTTGAAGAGAAGTAAGACTAAATTCTTTTGGAGATAGAGCATAATCACTAGGCATAGCTAGAACCAATTCATCCTTGGCAAAGGGCACAAAAGCCAATTTTGGTTCAGACACCTTTGCCCCAACTGTTCCTATTTCTATCTCTCCATTAAGCACAAAATCTACAATTTGCTTAGTATCACTAATTTTAAGAAAAATTTTTACATCAGGATAAATAGATTTAAATTTTCCTAATAACTTTGGTAAAATATATTGACCAGGAATAGTGCTTCCCCCTAATTTTAAATTCCCCTTTTTATATCCTAAAAATAAATTTACCTCATTCTCTGCTTCTTCTTTAAGGGCTAAAAGACGTTTGGCATATTTATAAAATATTTCTCCTGCCTGAGTAGGAGTTACCTCCCTTCCCTGCCGGTCAAAAAGGCGAGTGCCCAATAAATTTTCCAAGGAAGCAATATAACCACTCACTGAAGGCTGAGTGAGATATGCCTGTTGAGCTGCCTTAGAGAAACTGCGAAGTTCAAATACCTTACAGAATAATGAGAGTTTTTTAAAATCCATTTAATCCTTCCCCAAAAAGTTTAACCTAACTATTGATAATTGGCAATTGAGTCATGCCCATTTTCTTTTATAATTGAAAGAATACTCCCGTGGTAAAAAAATTCCTTTTTTAGTTACAATTTTATTTATTTTATTCCGCAAAATATACCTCAAATCTATGCCAAATTGGCTAATTCCCAGAGATTGCAATTCTTTTAGATATGGCCCCAGAGATATAGGAGTTTCAGGCAAAATATAGGTTATTTCATCCCGAATAATAGGATAAAATGACTCTCCTAAAGGAGAAACAAGCGGGGCGTTTTGCCAAAATGGTTTTAAACTAAAACGAGAGGTCCAAAGAGGGGGACGGGTATAAACCATTATAATTAAGTTCTGAGGTGACCAGTAGTTGATAATTTTCCTGATAGTTTCTCTATCCAGTTCTAAAGAAAGGGTTAAATTTCTTATCCCCAAAGACTTTAAACTACGCAATGCCAAATGATTGGCTATATTCAAGGTATAGTCACTACTTAAAATTAAATCTTTTATTCCATCAAGCAGCAGGAAATGACCAATATTAGCTAAGTGCCAGTGCTGAAATCCTAGATTAGAAAGATGGACAATAGCCCTCTTAAAAAAATTAAGTTGTTGAGGTAAAATTATTGGTGGAAGACTTAAAACAATATTGGGAAATTTATTCAATAACTTTCTAAAGTTGGACACTAACTTGGGGTAAATCTGAAAATTCAGGGACAGAATGGGTATACTATTAGAAGGTAAAGGGTGTTGAAGGAAATAATCTATTTCCTCATGGCGAATCCACCATATAATTTTCTTTGATACTTTTTGGGATTTTTTTAATCCTTGAGTGTAAATCCATTGAGAAAGATGTTTTTCTTTTGAAGAAGAAGGTTTAAACTTTATGGGAGCAACCAATTGTTTTAGTTTTGACTTTAATTTTTTATCTGATTTAGCTATCTTTATTTCTGGAGTGATGGTTTTAAAAAGCAAGTATCCAAGCTCTATTTCTTCTGGAGCATTAATTTTTAATAAATTACCTGCCTTTTCTAACTTCTTTACTTTCCAAGACACTCCCTTGCCCACACTTTCGTTTTGTGCCCTTAACCTGTCTCCTATTTGGATTTCTGTCTCTGGGAGCAAGAAAATTTCTCCTTTTTCTTTGCGTATCACCCTACCTACATAGAGCCCAAATGCCCCTGGCTGTTTAGGATTGATTACATCCTTGGGATTAATTCCCAGAAAAAAACCTTTAGTAAGTTTTCTACCACCTGCTTGAAGGATTAAAGACTTAGCATATTCAAGGGCGGATTTCTTTTCATCTCCTGAGGCATCCCGGACTAGACGATAGGCCTCCACTACACTAGCTACATACTCAGCGCTTTTCATACGTCCTTCTATTTTTACAGAAGTAATGTCCAATTTCTGCAATTGAGGAATTAATTCCAGGGCAGATAAATCTCCACAGGATAAAAAATATCCCTTTTCTTTTCCCCATTGATACAAAAAGCGACAGGGCTGTCTACACCTGCCTCTAAGGCCACTCTGGCCTCCAATATAACTACTGGCTAAACAAAGACCTGAGTAGCTAAAACAAAGAGCACCATGGACAAATATCTCTAATTCCACAGAAGTGTTTTTTTTAATAGTAGTAATTTCATCCAAGGTAAGCTCTCGGGCCAAAACAACTCGCCTAAAACCCATTTCTGCTAGTTTTTTTACTCCCGTTAAATTATGACAGTTCATTAAAGTACTCGCATGTAAAGGAAGGTGAGGAAATTTATTTTTAAATAGCCAAAAAATACCCAAATCTTGAATAATAAGGGCATCAGGTTTAATTTGGTTTAGGGCCAAAGCAATTTTAATTATTTCAGGCCATTCATTTTCCTTTATTAAACTATTTAGAGCTACAAACACTTTCCTCCCTTTTTGGTGGGCAAAGGCCACCAAAAAGTTTAATTCTTTCAAAGAAAAATTACGGGCATAAGCTCGGGCACTAAATCCTTTAATGCCTACATAAACTGCGTCGGCCCCTTTTTCTATGGCAGCAAAAAAAGCCTCAAAATTACCTGCTGGGGCTAAGATTTCCATTTATTCTTTTAACTTTTCTATAATGACCATCAACTTTTGTACTAATTGGGCAAAGAACTTCTTTCCTTTAGTAGGATTGGCTACCTTGGGATTACCCCAGATTCCGCTTGGCCAATATTTTCTTTTATTCTTAACAAGAAGAAAAGAAGGAAAATGCGGGTAATCCTCAATAGCTTCTCCTTTTACCCAATTAAGGTGAAGATATTGCATAAGAGATGTTTCTAACTCTCCAGCATGACTATCATTTTTTGTTTCCAAACCAAGTTTCTCATCAATTAAATCCAGAATGCTTAAAATCACTATTTTTTCTACTACATTCTCTTCCAATAATTCTTCTCCTACTTCTTTTAAAGAAGCCATGTGAATGCTACCAGCATGACCAGAAAAAAGGATAAACCGTGTGCACCCCTGACGTACAAATCCTTTTATAATATCCCTGGTCAAATTCCTCAAAACTCTGCCAGAGATAGTGATTGTGCCAGGATGCTCTTTTGTACTCCGACACACACCGTAATAAATGGGTGGAGCAGCTAAAATATCAGTTTTTTGGGCTGCAGCTAAAACTAGCTCATAAGCAATAATAGCATCTGTTCCAAGGGGCAAATGTGGTCCATGTTCTTCAATAGAGCCAAAGGGAATGATAATAAGTCTTCCTTTTGTTTTTTCAAATTCAGACATGGTGAGTATTTCTAAACGCATTTCCTTTATTCCCATTCTATAGTGCTTGGAGGTTTAGAAGAAATGTCATAGACTACCCGATTGATTCCTGAAACCTCGTTAATGATGCGGTTGGAAATCCGCTCCAGGATATTATAAGGTAAACGTGCCCAATCTGCCGTCATGCCATCCACACTCTCTACCACTCTCAGGGCAATAACATGTTGGTAAGTCCGTTCATCACCCATAACTCCCACTGTCTTTATAGGGAGTAAAATAGCAAAGGATTGCCAAACTGTATCATATAAATTAGCCTTGCGCATTTCTTCTAGCACAATTTTATCCGCCTTACGAAGTATAGATAGACGCTGGGGGGTTACCTCACCAATAATCCGGATAGCCAATCCTGGTCCAGGGAAAGGTTGACGTTTAATGATAACTTCAGGTAGTCCTAGCTCTCTAGCCAATATTCTTACCTCATCCTTAAATAACTCCCGTAAAGGCTCTATAAGCTTTAAGGGCATACGTTCTGGCAACCCACCTACATTGTGGTGTGATTTAATTATGGCTGCAGGACCTTTAAAGGAGACACTTTCTATTACATCGGGATAAAGAGTTCCTTGAGCCAAAAAAGAGACATTTTTTATCTTCTTAGCCTCTTGTTCAAAGACATCAATAAAAAGGTTACCAATAATTTTACGCTTTAGTTCTGGGTCAATCACACCTTTTAAGTGTTTTAAAAATAGTTTAGTTTTATCTACATAATGAAAATTTAACGGAATTTTTTTGGTAAATACTTCTTTTACTTCTTGGGCCTCACCTGTTCTTAAAAGTCCATTATCAACAAAAATTGCGTGTGCTTTATCCCCGATAGCACGATGTAAAAGGACTGCTACCACTGAAGAATCTACTCCTCCACTCAATGCACATACAACTTTATTTTTACCCACCTCTTCTCTTAATTTAGGAATAATATACTCCATAAAAGACCCCATTGACCAATCTGCTTTGCATTGACAAATGCGAAATAGGAAGTTTCTAAAAATCTTTTTGCCCCGGGGAGTATGGACAACTTCAGGGTGAAATTGAACACCCCAAAATTGTCTTTTCTCATCCCCCATGGCAGCAACAGGCGAATTCTCACTGGTAGCTAACAGTTTAAAACCAGGAGGTAATTGGATAACCCTATCTCCATGACTCATCCAAACCTTCAATGGTTTATCCAAAGGGAGATTCCAAAATAGTGCGTTTTCTTTCAAAATCTTAATAGTAGCTGAACCAAACTCTCTCTTTTCTCCTCTCTCTACTTTCCCTCCTAAAATTAAGGTCATCAATTGTAAGCCATAACAAATACCCAATACAGGTATATTTAAAGAAAAAATAGAGTCATCACACCTTGGTGCTTCTTTTGCTAAAACACTAGAGGGACTTCCTGAAAGGATAATTCCTTTAGGGCAAAACTCCTTAATTTTTTCAAGGGGATAATTGTAAGGCTGAATCTCTGAATATACTCCTAACTCGCGCACTCGACGTGCAATAAGCTGAGTATATTGAGAACCAAAGTCTAAAATAAGGATTTTATTCATGTAATAAAACTACAATATTTTGGGTGTTTTTACAAGTTAAGTCTAAATTCTCCACCATAAAAGGCAACACAAAAAGCACAGAATTGAAAAACTTCAGACAAAGTGGTACATAATCTGGATTAAATGATAACCATAAAATGTGCTAAGTGTAAGAGAAAAATTTTTAGGTACTTAAAGATCGGGAAAGGACGGGTCTTACGCTGTTGGAAAACGCGTATAAGCAAAGATTATAGCATTAGAGAAGGAAACATAGTGAAATGTCCGTGTGGTAATGTAATTGGTATTGAAAATGGGAAAAAGATTAAAATGAAACAAAATTCCTTTATATATTCGGGAACAAAGGTCAGGAGGTAAAAATTGGAAACATTGAATAAGACAGACATTCCTGCAGATGTTTTTAAAATCTGGGAAAAATATAGTTTAAAAGAAAACATCAGAAAGCACTGTATAAAGGTTATGGAAGTGGCGTTAAAAATTGCTCAACATGTTAAAGTTAATAAGGAAATTGATATAGAGGCTATAAAAATTGGTGCTCTTTTACATGATATAGGATGGGCTGTAACAAATAACCCATTTGAACACTTTATAGAAGGTGCCAAAATTTTAGAAAAAGAAGGCTTTTCTGAGAAGATAGTACTTATTGTAGAAAGACATTTTGGATCGGGTCTCTCTAAAGAAGAGGCAAGAAAACTAGGACTACCAGAAAGAAATTATCTACCTCTTAGTTTGGAAGAAAAAATTGTTTGTTATGCAGATAACCTTGTTGAGGGAAACAAAGAAAGAAGTTTTGAACAATACTTAAATTGGCTCTCTAAAATAGAAGAAAAAAGCCCCGAATTAAAGTGGTTAGTGGAAAAAACAGAAGAAAGGGCTAAAAGACTAAGGGATGAGTTAGATTACAATTTTAAAACAACATTCTGTAGATACCCAAAATCCGCGATTGATTTTTAAGGTTGAGTATTGAAAAAAACTGCACTTTTTCTTTAAGGGACGGTCTTAAGTAGAATTCTCATGGGGGATGCGGTTTTGCAGGAGCTTTTTTGATGTTTGTCGTTTCACCTTTTAGGTGCAATGGCTCAATGCAGAATGCAAATTGAAAAATGCAAAATCACCTTCTGTCAAATTTGACTTTTGCACTTTACAATTTTCATTTTGCTTTTGGAGCGAAACAGGTGGGTTTTCTTTTAAAGTTACCCCGGTTTTGGGGGATAAAAAAGAAGGGCTGGGTATTAAATAATACCCAGCTCTTAAAATGAATAACTTTGACATACAATTACTTAACGGTTTTGGCTAAATTAGCCCCTACTTTGAACTTAACCACTTTTTTAGCAGGAATTTTAATTTCTTTACCTGTCTGGGGATTCCTTCCCTTTCTAGCCTTTCTCTTCACAATAGAAAATGTCCCAAATCCAACTAGACTAACCTTATCTCCCTTTTTTAGAGCCTTTGTTACTGTATCAATAATACTGTTCAACACCTTCCCAGCTACGGCCTTAGAAATACCAGCATCTTTAGCAACAGCATCTACTAATTCTCCTTTATTCATTTCATCCACCCTCCTTTCTTCTGAAAATATCAATGTTTTTTGTAATATGACATAAAACGCTACTAAATGTCAATACTTTTTTTGTAGGATTTAAAAATTTTTCAAAGTTTTAGCTGAGTTTCACCAAGAAGGTCAAAAAAATCTGTAGCTGTAGTAAAAAAGATTTAAAATGGCCCATGATTATTAACAAATTCTAGGAAGTGGCTCTCCTATAAGCATATCTAAAAGGTGCTTCCCACCAATTTTGCTCTTAAGCCATACCTTTCCTTTGGGCTCTGGCTTTACTTCACCAATGATAGTTGCTTCTTTCCCATAAGGATGGCTATACATAACATTTAATACCTTGTCTACTTCATCTCTTTTTATGAATGCCAAAAATTTTCCTTCATTAGCCAGATAAAGGGGATCAATACCCAAGATTTCTGCTGCCCCTAAAACACTTTCAGAGAAAGGAAGTGCTTCTTCCCAAATCTCAATCCCTACTTTTGATTGCTGTGCAATTTCATTCAGGCTAGTAGCTACACCTCCTCTTGTTGGGTCACGCATGGCATGAATATCATTTGTTTTTTTTAATATTTTTTCTACTAACTTATTTAAAGGAGCTGTGTCGCTTTTAATAGGGGTTTCAAAATTAATGCCTTCCCTTTGACACAAAATGGCCATTCCATGATCACCAATAGTTCCATTAATAACAATTAAATCACCCACCTTTGCGTTTTTACCAGAAATATTACAATTTGTTTCAACAATGCCTATTCCAGCAGTGTTGATAAAAATCTTATCTACTTGCTCTTTTGGCACTACTTTTGTATCACCAGTAATTATTAAAACTTCTGCCTCAGCTATGGCCTTTTTCATAGAGGAGATAATAATTTCTAAAATTTCAAGAGATAATCCTTCTTCTATAATAAATCCTACACTGAGATAAAGAGGTCTAGCTCCACACATGGCTAAATCATTTACTGTGCCATGAATGGCCAAGGAACCAATATCTCCCCCAGGGAAGATAATAGGATTTACAGTATAAGAATCAGTTGTAAAGGCAAGGCGTTTTCCACCAACTTCAAATACAGCACTGTCATTCATCTCTGCAAGAAGTGGGTTATCAAAGAATGGTAGGAATGCTTCTTTTATTAAATCATGAGATGCCTTTCCACCACTTCCATGATCCAATATGATTTGTTTAATCATGCTATCTCCCAATCCCTATATTTATAATAGGCTGCACAACTACCTTCAGATGAAACCATACAAGGGCCTATAGGATTGGCAGGCCGGCATACTTTAGCAAACAATGGACATTGAGGGGGAATGATCTTCCCTTTTAGTACATCTCCACAGCGGCAACTAAGGGGTTCTTTCGCCTCATCTACCTTTATATCAAAGTGAGAATTCACATCAAATTCTTTATATTCTTCTTTGAAACATAAACCACTTTGGGGAATAAGGCCAAATCCGCGCCAATTCGCATCACAAGGGGAAAACACCTCCTCCATAACTTCTTTTGCTTTCCAATTACCTTCTTCCTTAACTGCACGTGTGTATTGAATCTCGGCTTTTGCTTTACCCTTTTCTATTTGTTTTATTAACATAAGGATGCCTTGAAGAATATCTAAAGGCTCGAATCCTGTTATCACACATGGCACTTTATATCTCTCAGCTAAAACTTTATAAGGCCTTAGACCAATTATTACAGATACATGACCTGGGCAGATAAATCCATCTATTCTCAAATCAGGACTACTAACAAGAGCTTCCATAGCGGGTGGAATAAGCTTATGTGCAGAAAAGACAGAAAAATTTCTCACTCTTCTTTTTTTTGCCTCTATTATTGTGGCAGCAACAGTAGGGGCTGTAGTCTCAAAACCCACCCCTAAAAAAACTACCGGCTTTAAATTTTTTAAGGCCAGGCCCAATGCATCAAAACTTGAATATACTACCCTTATATCTGCCCCCCTAGCCCGCTGGTGGTTAAGGTTGGTGTGTGAACCAGGGACACGCATCAAGTCACCAAAGGTAGCTACTGTTACATCTTCCTCTGCCAATTTAATCATCATATCTATTTCTTTAGTAGTAGTAACACACACAGGACAACCCGGACCAGAGATTAATTGAACATGATGAGGTAAAAGTCCTCGTAAACCATAGCGTCCAATATTCATAGTATGAGTGCCACAGACTTCCATTAACCTTACAGGCCTACGAGAAATCTTTTTTATTTCAGAAAGCAATCTTCTGGCAACTTCTGGATCCCTGAATTCATCAATGTAACGGAGCTTCATGCCTTAGCATTTCCTCAAATAAAGAGAGGGTCTCCTGAGCCTCTTTTTCATCTAATCGATAAATGGCAAAGCCTGCATGGACTATGACATAATCACCAATTTTTGGTACCTCATTAACGATATCCAATCTTATCCATTGCTGTGTCCCCCCTATATCTACCTTAGCTACATTTTTGGCTAGGTTGACTTTTACCACCTTCATTGGGATTCCTAGGCACATAGTATCTTTTAATTTAACAGATTTGGATATAAAGGCAAGGAATCTTTCCAGGCGATAGTATATTAGATTTTGAAAGGAGATAAAAACGCGGGAGGCAAACCTTCCTTGTTTTAAATTATAGCTGAACTAATGTTTGTCTAAAACTCTACTTTATCTAGGTAAAAAAACCAGACCAGGGTAAAGGTCACATTCTTATCTTCCAATCGGCTTATATGCCCTCACCCACATCACTGCACCAATTTCTACATCCTTACCATTAATCTTCTCTCCTTCAGTAAGGACAGCAAAGCCCCACCAGCCATCCCAAGGAATGGTATAGGTAAAAATGCCATTGTCATCTGTGGTGATTACCTGCGTATTAAAAGTTTCAGATGGTGTTTTTATTCTATGTTTTTCATTGTAATATTCTACCTCTACTGAAGCATGGGCTGCAGGTTTACCATTGACCAACGCCTTGCCACAAAAGGTGTTCCCAGCCCATAAACCATAGGGTCTGGTGAGAGGTAAAATTTCAGCCTTAAGGCCTACAGGTTTATTCCATCCCTCCTCCATGCCAAAGGCATTTACCACTACCTTGGTAATGTGAATGATGTACTTCTCTTCAGCTTGTTCCCAATAGGGCTTTGGTATTACATAAAAAATATGGTCACCTGGCCTTTTAATCTTATAAGTTGCTTCCCAGGTTTTTAACCCCTTAATTTTATGTATCTTTAAAGTATCAATAAGATTGTTTCTTTTACCCATTATTACAACCCCAAATTTTTCTGGCTTCTCCATATTCATAAGGCCTTCGAGATACTCAAAAGGATGATTAAAGAGTAAATCAAGTTGGATTTGTTGGTTTTCTCCTTGCTCTACTATGTCATCTGAGGGAATGAGCATCTGAAAATGAGCCTCGGCTTTTACAATGAATAAACATAAGAAACCCATAAACATAACCACTAAAATCTTCGTAGATACTCCTTTCATAACTTTCTCCTCTAATTCGTATTACTTTTTTAGAAAAAGTTAACACAATAAACTTAAATTTGTCAAGATAAAAATGCTAATGCAAAAAGATATGTTACTAAATGGATATAACGTTCAACTTACTATCTTTTAATCTGTATATGGTATTTGTAGTCTTTTGTAATAAATCCATGTCATGGGAGGTAATAATATACGATGCAGATAAACCTTTGATGATGTCTATAATCCTCTCTCTATTCCTTTCATCAAGGTCTGTAGTGGGTTCATCTAGAAGTAATACCTGGGGCTTCATGGAAAGCACAGTGCCTATTGCTACTAACTTCTTTTCGCCTTCTGAGAGCCTGTAGGTCACTCTATCTTCAAAACCATGTAACCCCAAGGCCGCTAAGGTGTCTTTGATAATTTTATAAATTTCATCTCTTGGTCTGCCCAGATTTAAAGGCCCAAAGGCTATATCCTCTGCCACTGTGAGAGAAAAAAGCTGATCATCTGGATTTTGAAAAACTAAGCCTATTTTTTCTCTTACTTCTTTAAAATCTTTTTCGTCTTTTCTAATCTTATCAAATATTTTAACCTCTCCCCTAACTGGTTTTAAAATACCAACTATAAGATGAAGAAGGGTGGTCTTGCCACTTCCATTGGGTCCTATTATCCCTACCTTCTCTCCTTCTTTGAGGACAAAATTAAGTCCTTTGAATACATTTTTTTCATTAGAGTAACCAAATGTAATATCTTTGAGCTCAATTGTATTCATTGTTATTTCCAGCCAAGTGTGGCAAGAAAGCAGATGTAGATAAGGGATAAAACCAGAAATACCCTATCTTTTCCCTCCATTTTAAAGTGATAAAGTAAAGGAAATGTGCCTTTAAAACCCCTACAAACCATGGCCTTCCAAACCATTTCAGCCCTGTCAAAACTTCTTAAAATAAGATTTCCTATTAAATAGGCATAGCTTCGGTAGGTATGGATGTTTGTGCCCGGACTAAAACCCCTGAGTTTCATGGCATTGGTGAGTTTTTTGTATTCTTTATATAAAACATGGGTATAGCGGAAGGTGAAAAATGTGAGATGCACAAGTTTATCAGGGATATGGAGGTGATGGAGTGCATGAACAATGGAAAATACAGAAGAGGTAGCAATCAGAGTAATCATAGAAAGAATGATGATATTAGATTTTAAGGTAATAAGGGCAACATATTCTATTCTATCTTTAAAAACAGTAAGAGGTCCTAAATCAAACCATGGCACACCTCCCCCTGTAAAGGGAAGGAAGATCCAAAGAAATAGGATAAACCCATTCACAATAAGCAGGCCTTTTAAGACCTCTTTTAAATTTACCTTAGAGACAAGGATAAGGGATAGGGGATAAAGAAAGGATATAAAAATTACAGGAAATTTATAACTAGTCGCTACTACTACAGAGAAAAAGGAGAATGTTATTATCTTTACCCGTGGATCCAGTTTGTGGATGGAGGAGTTTCCTTTAGAAAACTTCTCTTTAACCATTTTTTCTGTTTCTAAAATAGATTATAAGCCCCATAATCCCCAAGATATAACCAATCCCTGCCAAAACTTTGCTCAAAGTTGGCTTTGTTAAATCCATGGCAATTTTCTTTAAAAGCCTATAAATGGGCTGGAGCTCTTTGGAAACTTCTTCCCTGATAATCTTCCTAAGCTCATCTTCTGAAATACCTATTTTGATTTTGACCTTCTTTTCCTCTGCTCCTTTATTAAAAATGCCTTCTAATTCAGTTTTTGGCACTATTGCCTCTGCCCTGTGGCCCATTCCAGCATTAAGGACAATTTTTAATCCTGTCATTTTAGGTGGGACAAATGAAAATTCACCATCTGTATTTGTCTTACCCTGTAAAAGCTTTTCACCCGTGATGTTGTCGTAAACAATGATTTCACAACTTTTACATTTTTTCCCATCAGAAAAATAATTTTCTGTATTCACTTTTCCATGTTCTATATAGTAAAATGTGATAACTTTGTGGGCAAAGGCATTGGTTGTTAAAATAGAAAAAAATACCATTAAAAACAAAAATTTTACCTGAAAATAGCCCTTTATTTGACCCTTTGTCAATTTTGCTTTCACTTCATATCCTTGTTATTTATAGCAAGCCCGAATGCCAACATCCAAACGATCCATTATACATATTGGTTTACACAGTTTTTTGGCTCCGTATTCTTAATACCTCTGGTTTGACCCTCCTTAGAAAGGCTATTACACTAGCAGTAATGATACCTTCAATAATCATAATAGGGATATGGGCCACAACTATAGCCTTGGCAGCCACTATAAAAGAACTTCCTGTAAAAACTAAAGCAGTGCCTACCAATAAGCCCGATAGAAATACAGAGACAGCCCCTGCTAAGAAGGCGCCAAAAATGGCTAATTTTGGATTTTCTCCTCTAACAGCAGGGGTAAAAATATAATAACAAAAGATAGCAGGAAAGGCCATGGTAAAGGTATTTACTCCCAATACTGTAAGACCACCGAATTGGAAGAGTATTGCCTGAAGGGTCAAAGCAACAAGAATGGCAGGAAACACAGACCAGCCCAAGATAAGACCCAAAAGACCATTTAAGATTAAATGAATACTAGATGGACCTAAAGGAATATGGATTAATGAGGCAACGAAAAAAGTTGATGTGAGAATAGCTACAAAAGGGATTCTATCATAATCCATCCTTTTTAAACCCAAACAAACTCCCCCTGCTGAAAACGAAGCACCTGCTGCTAATACGGGCGCCGATAGGACACCCTCGGAGATATGCATTTTATTTTGTAATACCTTTTTGCAAAAACTTAACACAATCATGGTTCTTGTCAAGACCTTCTTCTGTAAATAGCTGCTCTTCTTGATATTAAACCTTATATTCCTGAGTTTAGTAAAGAGGAAGTCATTAAACTAGGTTGGTTAGAAGGTAAGATAAAGTTCTAATCTCAGGATAATAATGCTATTTTCATTGCCTGACCCAGAGAAATTCCACCATCATTACAGGGAACTTGAGAATGACTATAGACTACAAACCCTAGTTCTTTGAGTCTATTTTCCATTTGAGTTAGCAAATAGGCATTTTGAAAGACTCCTCCAGAGAGTGCAACCTTTTTTAAACCTGTTTTTTCTCTGGCTAGATTACAAATCCTAACTAAAATGTTTACTATCCCTTTATGAAACTTACCACAGATAATCCCTCTTGAAACCCCTCTTCTTAAATCCTCTACTATGGCTGAAATTACAGGATTTGGGTCAATCTTCCAGGGCATCTCTTTTGTATCTATGAAAAACTCATAACCCTCATCTGTCTCTTCTTGACACATCTCTAATTCAATAGCTGCCTGAGCACTATAATCAATATAATATTTAATCCCTAGCATTGCAGAAACAGCATCAAATAACCTTCCCAACCCAGAACTTAAAGGACAATTTATGTCATGCTCTATCATATAAATTATCTTTTCTATCTTTTTCTTTTCTATGACCTCTTTAAGGGGTAAAGATAACTCCAGAAGCTTCCTTCCATAGATAGGATAAAGATAACTAATGGCCATGCGCCAGGGTTCTTTTATGGCTTTTTCTCCTCCAGGCAAAGGACGGTAAGCAAGATGGGCAAGCCTTTTATAACTTGCCTTATCTACTACCAATACCTCACTACCCCAAAGCCTTCCATCCTCCCCATAGCCTGTCCCATCTAAGGCAAGTCCAATAACTTTTGAAAAATCACCATTTTCTGCTAAACAGCTAAGAATATGGGCATGATGATGCTGTACACCTATAAGTTTTATCCCTTTTTGTTCTAAGGCCCATTTGGTGCTTAAGTATTGTGGATGGAGGTCATAAGCCACAATTTCTGGTTCTATCTCTAGGATGCGCTTTAGGTGGGATATTACATGTTCAAAAAATTGTAAGCTCTCTAAATTTTCCAAATCTCCAATATGTTGGCTAATAAAGGCCTTATTCTCCTTTGTTAAACAAATGGTATTTTTTTCTAAAGCTCCACAAGCCAAAACCTGGGGTAAATCTCTGTCAAAAAATATAGGTAAAGGTACATAACCTCTACTTCTTCTTATAAGACGCACTTTCTCATTTATAATCTGGCACACAGAATCATCGCTTCTCTGCAAAATATCGCGATCATGAATAAGAAAATAATCTGCAATCCCCTTTAATTTGGAAAATGCCTCATCATTTTTTATGCAGATGGGCTCTTCGCTTATATTTCCGCTAGTCATCACCAAGGCCAAAAACTCCCTCTCCATTAGCAAATAGTGTAAAGGCGTGTAAGGAAGCATTACACCAAAGTTTTTTATCCCTGGGGCAATCCCCTCTGCCAACGTATTTGGCTCCTTTTTTGGCACAATCACAATAGGGCGCTGAAAGGAGGTAAGGAGTTCTCTATCTGCCTGAGAAATGTTGGCATATTGGGAGATGGCATTTAAATCCTTGGACATAATAGCAAACGGCTTTCCTTTACGAGGCTTTTTCTTCCTAAGTTTCATTACTGACTCGCTGTTTTCTGCATCTACTGCCAGGTGAAAGCCACCAAGCCCCTTAATAGCTACAATAAACCCCTTTTTTAAAAGTTTAATAGTTTCTAAAATTGGGTCATTGCAAAAGATAGGTCTTTTTTCTTTATCATATAAAAATACTTTTGGACCACACTGAAAACAGGCATTTGGCTGGGCATGAAAACGACGGCTTTTAGGGTTGTTATATTCAGCAGCACACTCCTTACACATAGGAAATTTGCGCATAGAGGTATTGGCTCTATCATAGGGAATATCATCAATAATAGTATAGCGAGGTCCACAATTGGTACAATTTATAAATGGATACCGATATCTTCTATCATTTTTATCAAATAGCTCACGTAGACAATCTTCACAGATACATACATCAGGAGAAATCAATGTGCTACGGTGGGCATAGACCTGGCTTTCCTTAATTAAAAATGCCTCTTCTCCTAAAGGGGTTAAAGGATAAGTCTTAATAGAATTGATTAAAGCAAGTGGAGGGCTTTTTGTAGATATATCCTTTAAGAATGCCTCAATGTCTTCTTCTTCCCCCTCTACTTCAATTTCCACCCCAGTAGAAGTATTGGTCACACAACCTCCCAACCTATGCTTCTGAGCAAGTTGATAAATAAAAGGGCGAAATCCTACCCCTTGAACAACACCATAAATAATGACCTTAACTCTATGCATTTATTTTTTTCTTTGTGACTTCAAGAATCCAATCAAACCAAGGCTCTAACCCTTGTTTTTTCTTGCAAGAGATAGGAAAGATATTAAGGCTGGGATTTGCCTTAAGAGACTGTTCTTTTATTCCTTCTATACTTACATCCAGGTAAGGAGCTAAATCAATTTTATTTATTAAAAGCACAGAAGATTCTTGAAACATAAGTGGGTATTTGAGAGGTTTATCCTCACCTTCAGGCATGCTCAAAACCATTACTTTATAATCCTCGCCTATCTTAAACTCGGCTGGGCACACCAAATTGCCCACATTTTCCACTATCAGCAAATCCAATTCCTCTAAATTTAAAGAAGGTAAAGCGTCCCTAATCATGTTTCCATCCAGGTGGCAGGCCCCGTGGGTATTTATCTGAACTGTCTGCACTCCGTAGTGACTGATCCTTTCTGCATCCAATGTACTCTGTATATCTCCCTCTATTACACCAATGCGCAATCTTTCTTTAAGGGTTGAAATAGTGAGCTCTAACAGGCTAGTCTTTCCAGAACCAGGTGAGCCCATAAGATTTATTACCAATACTTTATATTTATCAAACAATGCCTTATTTTCTAAAGCAATCCTCTCATTTACCTCTAGTATATTCCTCACTACAGGTATTTTGACCATCTTGCTCTCCTTCTATTTCTTGTATATAAAGTTCTCTACCATTAATTATCTCAATTTCACTACCACAATAAGGGCAAAGAAAATAAAAATCTTGATTTTTGTAATTAAACTCCCTTTTACAACCTAAACACCTTCCCTTCACTGGAACTTTGTCTATCTCTAGACTCACACCTTCTAATTCTGTATCCTTTACTAAAATAGAAAAACAAAAATCCAAGGATTCTGGTACTATTGAAGTAAGTTCCCCAATCTTTAATTTTATAGTGGTAACATGACACAACTGATGTCTTTTTAACTCCTCTCTTATTACCTTCAATAACCCTTGAGCAATAGCAAGTTCATGCATAGATATGACTTACAAAATTGTATATCACACATGCCTATTTGACTCAAGTAGCCAATAGGATTTTCACTTTTTAGACTAGTATTGGTATCAAACTTGAGATATAATGAATTTTAAATTTAATTGAAGAGGGAGATAAGTAATGTCAAACCTAGTCCGTTTTGGAATTTGTATGAATAAAGATTTATTAAAAAATTTCGATGCTTTTCTTCGGAAGAAAGGGTTTAAAAACCGCTCGCAAGCCATTGCTCAGTGTCTTCGTGATTGCCTCTCCCAGCAATGGGAAGAAACATCCAGTAAGGAAACTACAGGAACAATTATCTTGGTTTATAATCACGAAAAAAGGGAATTAGTTGATAATTTAATAGATTTACAACATGAGTTTGTAGGTAGTGTAGTTTCTACTCTTCATGTCCATTTAGACTCTCATAATTGTCTTGAGGTTATTGTGGTAAGGGGTAAAGCAAAGGATTTAAAAATATTGGCAAATAAATTAATCAGTGTAAAAGGTGTAAAACAAGGATATTTTAGGGTTGTTACCCCCTAAGTCTCTATTAAAATTTATTTTCTTTACTAACTGTTCAAAAATTCTTCTATTTTTTCTGTAACTAATCTTATTATCTCAGGCAATTTTTGGTTTATCTCAGGAGTGAGCTCCATTCCCCAGTCTATCTCCTTGGGCTCTATTCCAAAAATAACTACAGACCTTGGGCTTTTCCCAATTTTCTTTGCCATATCCAAAGCCTCTAACAGCCCTAAATCATGTAAAGAGATAGATGCCTTCTTTGTAGGCATTAAATCATTTAAACCAAGTTGGTAAATAGTGCCTGGTGACATTTTGCCTTTAACCGCATCGATGACGATCAAATGGTCTGTCTCAGTAAAAATAGGAAATAAACTTGCCGTCGCAGTGCCTCCGTCTATCAATTCAACCTCTTTAGGCAGATTATACTTTTTAAGGTGCTCTACAACCCTTACTCCCACCCCTTCATCTTTTAATAAAATATTTCCTATTCCTAAAACCGTAATCTTCATAAATCATAAATTAAAAAAGGCAGAGGCAAAGATTTTTTCTCTACCTCTACCTTTACTCAATTAAATACGGGGTAAGTCTACCACATATCTTTTCCCATTATCTATGTGCAACACGTGCACAGCACAAGCCAGTCAAGGGTCAAAGGAGCGGATAACCCTTAGCACGTTCACTGGATTCTTGACATCCTCTACAGGAGTCCCAATCAATGCTTGCTCAATAGGACCAGGTGCACCTGCATCATCTCGAGGAGAGACATTCCAACTGGTTGGGGCAATCACCTGATACTGGGCGATCCTTTTTCCTTTGATTTTCATCCAGTGGCCTACTGAACCACGTGGCGCCTCAGTTACTCCATAGCCTATAGCCTCGTTGGGCACCTCAGCCTTCACATACACGGGTTGATCTAGTTTTATCTCCATTATCCAATTCTTCATTGCCTGCACTTCTATCCACCCCTCTTCTGCTCTGGCTACAATACGCCCCAAAACAGAAAATGCCTTTTCGCCCAAATCCCTAAAGTGTACATCCTTATCTTCAGGCATTCCTAAGAACTTATTGGCATGTTTACTAATTACAGGATTTTCTATCCACATCCTTGCTAGTGGTCCCACTTCATGGGGTAGCCCATCATAACGTGGAGCCTTAGCAAAGGAGTATGCAGTTTTTTTATCAATTTTAGGTACAGTCTTTCCTTCTTTAGGATTTAACCCTGTAGTTTTATCATCATACCAGGAATATTTTACAGATTCAGTAATTTTATTTAGATCCAAAGGCCTATCTTTACCATTGGTATACACTCCTGGTTTGAATAAAAATTTATTATATTGGTCATTTAATGGATATACACCATAAGATAGAAAATTTTTACAACCTACCCCCACTTTAAAAAGCTCTGGATAGTACTTTGCCACTGCATAGATAGTAGGAAGATATGTCTTATTGTAAAATTCTTCTACCTTATTTAATCTCCACAAATAACCAGCAATACCGTCTACGGTAGGTGCCTCTGTCACACCTCCCACTACTAAACCATGAACATGAGGGGCTCTACCACCAAGAATTGCAGTCATCTCATGTCCTATTCTCCTGATGTTTAATGCCTCTAAATAACCCTTTACCCCAAACTCATTTATTTCAGGTGGAAGTTTATAAATTTTTGGACCATCATACCGAGGGGTAAAAGGAGGTGCATCTGGACCTTTAACATAATCCAAAGCTACTAGGTGATAGAAGTGTAAAATATGGTCCCAGACATGGTCTGCACCCAATATAAGATTTCGAAGAATACGGCCATTGCTTGTGGGTTTTACAGAAAAGGCATTATCTAGACAGAGCACTGATGCAGTACCATGAGAAGTAGGGCATACTCCACAAATACGCTGCGTAATCTGGGAAGCATCTCTGGGGTCTCTGCCTTCTAAAATAAGTTCAAAACCTCTAAAAAGCATATCACTACAATGGGCATTAATCACCTTGCCTTTACTTACCTCTACCTCCACTTTTAAGTGACCTTCAATCCTGGTCACTGGGTCTATTACTATTTTTTTGACTTTTGGCTTTCTGGTCATCTTTTACCTCCTATATACTTTCATAAAGTGGGGTAAACTCATCCCAAAAATTAGGTTCTACACAGCCAATGCAGACAGCATTTTGCACACACCAGTTTACACCGCCATTCCAGCGTCTCTTCCAGGCATCACAACAAGTTTCTGGCCCCTTACAGCCTAAGCTATAACGGCATCCTTCCTTATCAGGAAATTCTTTACAAAAGACTTCATCATCATAAAAACTGCGATATGGGCAGTGATCATGCAACAATTTGTCAAAGAATACTTTTGGCCTGTTAAGATAATCTAATTTGGGTATTCCATAGAGTAAGATATGAGCAATGGTTCCTACCATCCAATCTGGATGAGACGGACAACCTGGCACATTTATCACTGGCGTTTTAATTTTTTTCATATCAAAGAGCTTTTTTACACCTACTGCACCAGTGGGATTTGGTTTTGCGGCTTGAATTCCTCCAAATGTGGCACAGCTTCCAAAAGCCAGTACTGCTAGTGCATCCTTCCCTAGATCCGTTGTCCATTCTAGCATACTAAATTCCTTCCCTTTCTTCTCACCTACCATACAATATCTTCCACCTTTTCCAGTAGGAATAGCACCTTCCACAACCAGCACATATTTTCCTTTGTTTTCAGAAGCTGTTTTTTCTAAAGCATCTATTGCCATTTCCCCATCTGCTGCCATAATGGTAGGATGAAATTTAAGGTCAATTATCTTCAGCAACACTTCAGCAATAGTTGGGTGTACAGTATTTAACAAAGACACTGAACATCCTGAACAACTTGCCCCTTGAATCCAAAGCACAGGTGGTTTCCCAGCCGCCGCCTTTTCCAATGCCTCCACTACCTCAGGGATAACCATCTGTGAAAGGCTTATCCCTGCTATACCCCCTCCACAAATTCTTAAAAACTCACGTCTTGTTAAACCCATAACACACCCCCCCTTGCCTAAATAGCAAATTTTATAAAAAACGTGTTAACCCCAAAAAAAAGCTTGTGGATAATCCACAAGCCCTTCTCAAAACCATACTTACCTCCTCTAAAAATGGAAGGCAAGTTTAGAAAATACTTAATGAAAATTGTTTTCACTCTGCCTAGTAACTACATTGTATCTGTGGTCAATACCTACTCCAGCAAGTCCATAGAGATTCACATTGAGTAAGAGATTTCTTAGTGTGTACTTGATATTTGCATTTACTGTTGTTTGAACAATCGCAATTGCAGGCACTTCTGTGGTAGTCATTGTAAGCAAGTCCATCATAGAATAACCCCTTTCCGCATGATTTCAGAATTTGTGAATCTCTCCTTTTCTCTTACATAACATAATTTTATCCTTTTGTCAAAAATTTCGCAAAATGCAATTGATTTTGGGACAAAGCTGTTTTAAAAGTGAACAATATAATAGGACTTCGTCAAAGTAATTTTAACGGAGATCCAAATGTTAAGCGCACCTGTCTGCCGACAGGCAGGATGGCCCAATGCAGAATGCAAATTGAAAAATGCAAAATCGCCTTCTGTCAAATTGGAACGTTAGCACGTTAGAATTGGGAAATGGGAACTGGGAATTGGGAAATGGGAATTTCTATTTTCTGTTTCCCGTTTCCCTTTCCTTCTTTTCTTTCTTTATGCGCGTTAACACGTTTACACATTGACACGTTTACATGTTAGAATTGGGAATTTCTGTTTTCCGTTTTCTATTTTCTTAACTGTATTTTGTAGGTTTGAACTTTCCATTTAAAAAGTCAAGTAAAAAATGGAAATATTTTTTAAGCAGCCTTCTCCATTTCCTCCTTTAAGATATAGTCTCGATCTTCTTTTAACATCTTAAAAATAACTTTTATCAATTGTCTAGCAAGGCAGCGCAAGGCATGGTTATGCTCTTTCCCTTCAGTCCGTTTTTTAGCATAGTAAGTAGCGGATTCTGAAACATACCGAATTGTGCAGCCCGCAATTTCAATCATAGTTGCTTTACATATCTTATTAGCCTTATATACAACTCTTGTCCTTTTGTGTTTACCAGACTCATCATCTATACAGGCTACACCACAATAGATCGCAAGTTGCCTCTCGTTTTTAAATCTNTTGATATCTCCAATTTCTCCGACCAATCTGCTTGAAAGCTTTGTTCCTACTCCTGAGATACTTTTTAAACGCTTAACCTCAGAACTCTTTTCTCCTAGCTTTTCCAGCTTCTTATCCAACATCTCAATCTCCTCTTTTAGTTCTAAAATACGCCGAGAATGAGATGATATAATCGTTTTGTATATATCTGCCAGTTCTTCGACGTATTTTGTGTTGCGAAGACTTTCTAACATTAAAGAGGCCTGTTTTTT